>JAAZFF010000020.1 GCA_012511845.1 Lentisphaerota bacterium | reverse complement strand
TTGGCTTATTCGTCCCGTTTTTGTTTGGCTTTGGTTTCAATTCACGCGCCCGCGAAGGGCGCGACGCCTAGCTTCTGCAGGTCCGCCTGCAAGTCGCTAGTTTCAATTCACGCGCCCGCGAAGGGCGCGACATCCGTGTTTATACTGTAAAACATTTCAGTTTGTTTCAATTCACGCGCCCGCGAAGGGCGCGACGTGTATCTATTTTTGATGTCGACCCGAATTACGAGTTTCAATTCACGCGCCCGCGAAGGGCGCGACTCAACGACTTACAGAACAAGGATAATTATTTGTGTTTCAATTCACGCGCCCGCGAAGGGCGCGACTTGGGGTTGGACTTCTAAAGGAAACAGAGGAATGTTTCAATTCACGCGCCCGCGAAGGGCGCGACAAGCTATCCTTGCATCTCCTAAAAAGCGAATAGTTTCAATTCACGCGCCCGCGAAGGGCGCGACAAACCTGATAACCTAGATAGTAACGATGTTATGTTTCAATTCACGCGCCCGCGAAGGGCGCGACCCAGACTATGATTTATATAAGGATTATGCAAATGTTTCAATTCACGCGCCCGCGAAGGGCGCGACCTACTATAGACAAGGGAAGGTTGCAGAAATATGTTTCAATTCACGCGCCCGCGAAGGGCGCGACATTGGTGAAGACGCTCTTACGCTTGGCGTGGAGGTTTCAATTCACGCGCCCGCGAAGGGCGCGACGCAACTAGTTGTTAAGGATAGCAAAGTTGAAGGGTTTCAATTCACGCGCCCGCGAAGGGCGCGACAGTGGATATTCTAACACATTATGTTATTGGGGTAGAAGAGACAATTTTTGCGAACCTTAAAAAAGGATCTAATTTGTTTGATTTTCAAAGAACAGGATTTTTCTATAATATTTTGGGCTACAAGAAGTTATTCATAATTTACGTTTTAATGATTTTTCTGTGAGCTTATGGTTCGCACTATAAAATCAGTGGGTCCTCCACATCTACTGCCGGCTTGGCTCCGTGATGCTCGATCCGCTCTTTATAATTACGACCCAGAAAATAGAAACGCAGACTGTCACTATCCGGGGCGAAAATATCGAGTAGTTTGGCTTTGAAAATCGTCCACTGAGCAGGATCAACATTACATTCAAAAACAGAGTTTTGGACCCTTACCCCTATGTTTTCGCAGCATTTTGCAACACGCCGTAAACGACGCTGTCCGGCTTTATCAATTGTACTGACATCATAACTTACTAGAACCAACATTTTACTTACTTTAACAAAAACGGAGGATAGGCATCGATATCGCCACGGAGGTGGCGAGCGAGCAAAAGAGCCTGCAAGTGTGGCAACAAACCAATAGATATTCGTTCACCCAGAAAGGGATGTTTCAATGTCTCCTGTTTTTTCTCTTGCCATGTTTTGAGCACCAATTTTCGCGCATCATCTTTCATAATAACAGATCCTGATTCACTCGTTGAGAAATCGCGACCGCTTATCTGCTGTCGGTTTATCAGCGTAAGAACGACCCTGTCTACCAGAATAGAGCGAAATTCTTCCATAAGATCAAGTGCGAGGCTGGGGCGTCCTGGTCGCAGGGCATGCAGAAATCCGACTTGAGGATCCAGACCGACCCCTTCCAAAGCACTGCTGCAATCATGAGCGAGAATTACGTACAAAAATGAAAGAAGCGCATTGAGCGGATCCAGTGGTGGACGGCGTGAACGGGTTTGCATGGAGAAGTGTTTTTTTTGTGCGACGATCAACCCATTAAAAGCACCAAAGTAGGCATTGGCAGCCTCACCTTCATAGCCGCGCAGAACATCAATATTTTTAGCATTGGGCACACGTCTGACAATATTCACCAGAGTTGTGCTGGCTGATTGGAGCTCTAGGTTGTCACCATGGTCACGCAGGGCACGTTGGATAACAGTACGCGAGTTGATAACTTTACCAAGGACAAAGTTTTTTGCCAGTTCGAGGGCTGCTTCCGGATCCATGGTACGCCTGATCTGTTCGTAGCGCAATAGAACATTGCCGGAGACAGGACCTTCGACACGCGCCAGAAAGCGTCCGTGTTCGGTAAGGAATGAGACTTTCACACCGCGCTCACCACAGAGACCGAGGAGGAAGGGGCTGCAGAGTACATTACCGAAGCAAACAATACCGGACAGTGTATGGATTGGCAAGCGGAGTTTGGGTTGGCGGTCAAGTGATGCAACAACGGTCTCGCCTTCGCGATTGAGGTAGATGCCCTGTGTAGAGATGTAGAGGGTGTTTAGTAGCTTTTTCATGAGAGGGTCCTTTCGATCTCTTTGTCTAGCCAGGCTTTAGCAGAGTTGTTTGGTTTGACCTGTGGTTGACAAGAGTCATTCATGGAGCACGAGCGGCATTTAGGCGTATAGTTGGCAACCGGGGTTGTGCCTTGAGCAATTAATTCATGGGCATGTTGTGCAGCAGCAGCGGTAAGATTTCTTAAGGTTGAATCAAAGGTGACATCGGCGCGACGGCGCGGTTGTCCGTAGAAGAGGGCTCCATGTTTGATCTCAACATTCAGCATCTCTTCAAGACAGATGGCCTGTGCGCAGAGCTGGACTTCATCGGCACGGTGGTCTTTGGGCTTACCACGTTTATATTCCACGGGGAAGGGAATCCACAAATCGGCTGAGCGTGGCAACCTGACTGCAAGTGAGGAGATATCTGGGGTGTCAGCATTGGATGCTCGATGAAACTCTAACATATCCATCATTCCAATCAGGCCGAGGCGATGCGACTTTATGCGTACAGCAGTAGCCTGCCGCACATCACGACGGCTTTCACTGCCAGCCTGATCAACACTTTCGTGCAGCACTCGTCCTTCAGCAGTAAGGCGATTTTCGTCCCACACCTGCTCAATATGAATAAGAGCAAACTGCCGCTCACAGAAGATCAGATGCTGAAGAGCGGAGAGTTGAATAAGTTGGTCGTCGGGGTAGGCTGGCGATGGTGGAGTTTGGACACTCGACATGCGACTCTCGACACTCGGTGGTGGATTAGCATTAGCTTGAACGGATAAAGCATCAGAGATTGCGCTATTCATTTTTGACCTCAATCCGATTAGAGTTGTAGCAGAGCTTCACTTGGGTGAGGTGGTAGATGCCACCCTTGAGGCGCATAGCTTTTGAGTCAGACAGACGGAGTAGCAGGTGGTTGGGGAGTGTTAGATGGTTCATGAATAGATTAGAGGATGGCATAGTGATTTTTATCAATGTCAGTGAGTTTCAAGACACCTTCCATATAGCCAAGGAAGGGTGAATAGGCGTTAGTCCACATAAAAACACCGGGATATCGTGAGGATTCTTCGACCACCATTCGCTCACGGATATGACGGCGTATTTGAACACTACCGTTTTGTATATCGCGCCAGGTAATAGTGCGGTCAAAACCACGAATGCGCTCAATCAAAGCGGTATCGACGACAACTGGTGCAGAGTCGTTAACAATGACCCGGAAGTTATCGGTGACGGTCTGAAAAGCACAGGCATCCTCGGATTCCAATAGTTTTTTTAGTTCTGAACTTACGTTTTGCTCGCGTAACTCACGGGTTATTGCGAGCGTACAGAGGTCGGGGGAAATGGATTTCCCTGCCTCAAGAAACTCTAAAAGGATGCGTGAAGAAGCTGACCATGCCGGATTAACAACAACATCAGGGTCGGCTGAGTCTAACATGACCGTCCATATATCTGCATTGGAAAACGCAGCACTGCGGTTGATACGTCCCGCCAATTGGAGTAGGGATGAAAGCGAGGCGCATTCGCGGACTCCGGTACGAAATGAAAAATCAACACCGGCCTCTACGCAGGCAGTGGCAAAAAGAAACCATTTTGCATGTTCTTGGCTGATCAATCGCAATTTGACCAGATTCAGCGTTGTTTCTCTATCTTGAGAAGAGAGTGCCGTTGAAAGATGATGTACATTTCCTTTGCCAAATTTCTTTGCCGCCGCTCGCGCGGTTGCTGCAGCGGTATGAACAGTGTTGAGTACAACAAGAACAGGCCCTTCCAGCGTGTCAAGCCATTCGGTCAGTGCCTCAAGCGTTAATACTTTGCGTTTGTAGCGATAGGTTACGCGCGCCGTCTCTGCGACAGTTAGCTGAGCGCGCTTCTTTTCAGGCAGGATGTTAACGGGGGTAACAGTAGCAGGGGCAATGTCTTGAAATTCGCTGATCTCCCAAAAACGGTTTAGTGAACCGGAAGCCAATGTCCAGAAACAAGACCAGTTCTGCGCCGTATGCTTAATCCAATGCCACGCAAGTGGTAATAGTCTGGTCGGTAGCATAGCGTGAGCTTCATCGAGAAACACGGCACTCCCAGGAAGGTTATGCAGGCGGCGAAGTGTGGCGGGGTGATTGGATGCCAGCGTCTCGAAAAAAGTCACGGCGGTAGTGACGACGATAGGTGCATTCCACAGTGCGGTTAACTGACGGCTTTCGCGGTCTGAGAAATCGGCACGGTGATGGATTTCAGCAACGATTTCCTCAGGTTTCTCACCAGGCAAAACCAGCGCTTTACGATAGACCTTGACGGATTGTTGAATGATATTAGTGAACGGCAAAATCACAAAAATGCGGCGCAATCCGTGCTTCTGTGCGGTTCGCAACAGATGCGCCATCACTGCGGTGGTCTTGCCTGTGCCAACAGGCGCGTCGCATTCGGCGAGCGGTGTGTTGCAATCGGAGGCGAGACACGCACTAAAAAACACCGAACGAAGTTCGTTCCGCGTTTGCTCGGAGAGTGTCGAAGAGGGGGGCAACGCGGAGATATAGCGTTTCAGTGCCTCCAGGCGGTGGGCAGAACGTAGCGGAAGTTGAGGTTGGACTGTGATATGAGAGTTGCTGCTGGAAGCGTGGAAAGCGTCGCCATGGTCGGCATCAGTCAGGCATGAGAATAGGATGCGAAAATCAATAGCCAGCAACGGCGATGCGAGAGGAGGAGCATCTGGAAGGAGTCCTACACCACTCTCCATATGGCGGCGCATGAGTTCAGGCAGGGAACGGTCAACTACGGCACGATTTTTCGCACAAGCAACTCTCAGGGGTGGGTCTTGCATCTGAATCTGACCCATGTCTGGAAGGCCGACGTGGTGCGCATAAACGAGCAAAGCAGATAAGATATGATTCTGCGCCAGCAAATGCGCAACCCCCGCGTCCTGATGCGGTATAGGAAGAGGGGCTCGAGGATTGCTTCCGCAAAGAACCTTTTGGTTATCATCGTCAAGCTTGCCGAGGTCATGAAACAAGGCAGCGGTGCCTAAGATATCTGTAAGTGATTCAGCAATGGCATTCCCACGCCAGTAACGCAACGCCTTAGTCAACGACCAACAGGCATTATCGGTTACATTGCCGATATGCTCGTTGTACGGTTGATTGGGAGCATATGGCGTTGCGCTGCGGGAGTAGTAGGTCATAAGTTAACGAGATCCAAGGCGAATACTTTTGATTTGAGTTCCTCAGGTAATTCGTAAGGAACTTCATAATCAGTCCATGTTTCAGAGGGTTGCAAAGGATTGCTCCCTTTGCGTTTTGGAGTAAGAGCATCAAGTAGGAGGTAATCAGGGCAACTGCCAAGTGCGTCCTTGTGCTCGATCCACCATGCATGGCGAATGCGAACATCGGGGCGGATGGCAGAACGTGTGTGATCGTAGGCGTAGGGGATCAGTCGCTTCAATAACTCAACGTCGCAAGGCTTACAACCAGACTTGTTGGCAAGACTGGGGTTTATGAAGAACGGCATTACATAGACACCGTATTCAACCACACGATATGCAAGTGGGGCCATACCGGCGTTCTTTCCTTCTTGCACTCCCGCCTTGTTGGTGTTGGTATGGCGCCGAATAATTATGGGACATACAGAGAGTCCCATCCCAAACTGGACAATGCCAGTCTTGATAAATCCCTTGTTGCCACCTTCTTCTAGGAAAGTATTGCCAAAGAGGCGCGCATCCCAATATTTTCTGACAAAAGAACTTCTTTCAAAAGTATTTTGGTCAAAAAGATCTTTTTGACCTTCTTCCATCTCTTTTTTTATTTGATTACGATCACGCCCACGTGATTCAAGAATGAAAAACTCATAGCCATCTTTCCCATTAAGTAAATCTTTAGTTTCTGTTTCATAAACTGGCCCCTCTTTTAACTCAACTAAATCTCGCAGTTTACGCTTGAAAGAAACTGGGGATATCTCACCCAGACCGTTGTCGCGCTGGCGCGGATCGCTCTCCGCATCGGGATTTCCATTGGGGTTGGAGTTAACGACTTCAATAATTAACAGACCTGTGACACGCTTGATTTCGTTGCTCATAGCAGAGTTCCTTCTGATTTGGTGGTTTCGGTTGAAGTTTCGGAGTTTTCCGACTTTGGAAAAGACGATAAATAGCCAAGAAAAATCTGAGCACGCTCCTCTGGTGACGGTCGCTCAGGCCAGGCTAAACAATGGAGAGAGTCGGCAATGGTTGCCCACTGGCGCATCCAGTAATGGGCGAGGCCGCTTTTCTCCTCACCATGAAATCTTCTTGCCCATTTCAGGTAGGGAGTGGTGCGTGTAGCGAGCTGATTAAACGTTCGGAGCGGGGACTCCAGCATGGGACTCAACAACGAACTGCCGCAAAGTTCAGGCAGTCGATCGTTGGGCCGCACAACCTCACAGTAGAGGCGATGAATTTCATCTGCGACACGCAAAAAGCGGCCGAGGAGGAATGCATTCTCATTCATGTAGTTTTCCTTTGTTTTTCCGAGTTTGTAGAGCAAAAGTCACAAAATTCAGGGGTAGGTATCCAAGTCTGGCAGCGCAGATATTTCGTTGCCCCCTTTCAAACGGCAAAGCTCGGCGAAATAGGTTTGCGCATGAGCAATATAGCGCTCCATGACATAGGCTGTTTGTGCGGCTTCTGGTGTGTCTAGCAGGAGGCATAGCCCCACCGAGGGTTCAAACAACTTGACCAAGTCACTTCTGGGTTTGCCGTCTTGTAGCCGCCAAATTGTATTTAGAACCTTATGTAGCTTTACAGGGAATATAGTCCGAGGTTCTACAGAAACGATAAAACTCTTTCTTTTGTCATTCTTGCCTTCTCCCCATTTACGTATGTCTAACGCCGGAATGTTCTCGCAGCCCATCTCCCACGTATGAGAAGCTGTTTCGAGCGAGGAGACGGTGGTGTTACGATAATAGACCACTTTTGTCCGAGCCTTATCCATCTTGCGTAAGGAGAAGATTTCGAGATTTACGTTCCTAGCCTTTTCGCCGGAGCCTTTCAATTGATCAATGACACTTTTTGCAAGCATATTAAATTTCTGTTCCGTAAGCACATCTTCCCGCTGAGCACCCAGAAGCGTTGCTAATTGCGGGAGGGAGTCAAGGGGCAACTCTATCGGATAGGCGAAAAGTAGTTCGCTGTCACCAGCCACTCCAAATGTAGTTCCTTCGTTTTCTAGCGCAGAAATCCACTTCAGTGCGGACTCCGTGCGCTCACGCGATGCCTTACCGACAGGAAATGTCGCACTGCCGACGAGGTGATAGCGCCTTTGTGCGGGGATGTCTTTGTTCAATGAACGAATCTTGATCTGCCCCAGTAGACGCGGCACAGAGACATCGTTGAAGAGCACATCGGCTCCGGCGGCATCGCCATCATATGCATCTTTAAAACTTTCCAGATCTCCCTGAGTAGAAGTCAAATCGTATTCATAAAGCAATGCGTTCAGGCGTTCAAGCGTCTTTGTATGTGCGACTGGGAAGTTTTTGTAATCCTTGATATCCAAAAAGACAGAGATATGTTTGCCTGGTTTGGGGCACCAGCCTAGATTGGCATTTGCTAATTGATCATCTAGTGACTCTTGAAACTGTGCGGCATCCATCTGCTTGACTACGGCCAGAAAGGTCGCCAAGGTTTCGCCCTCATCCAGCTTGTCTGCGCAGGCTCGCTCTAGTGCGTAACGTGCTGCCGTGAAATTGCGTTTCAGACCAGCTAGCGTCTTTTTCAGCTCCCGTTCTTTATCATCATCCTTCTCTATGCCGCAGATGTACGTGACATTGAACCCAGGAAGTGAGCTGTGTTTGTTGGGAGCAAATTTCTTCAATTGCTCCGTATGTTCGATGGATAGTTTTTCCAAACTGTCGATCTGCCCATCAGATGTAAGCCATACGCGAATGCACGGTGCCGAAGTAGATGCTTTAGGCAGAGGCTGCAGGACTTCTGGAATCCTCCCGGAAACCCTCGACAGAGCCTGCATCGCATCCGCGACCTTCATCAATTCGTTAATCATGGCAGATCTCCCTTGCCTTGATACCGTATTCGAGGATGCCTTTCTCAATCTTCACATTTTGGTCATAGGTAAAACGGGGCTGAGAGTTGTAACCATCGGGAAAAACCTCGCGAAGCATTGAGGGTAAGACCGTGTTGATGTTTTTTTGAACTTTCGTGTTGTCGCGGAATGGACCACAGTAAGATGGCGTGAACTCTTTCCAACCAAGGCAGGGTTGAACGAACCATTGACCACGCTTTAGGCGTCTTTCAAAGATGGCGGCGTACGCATGCCCAGGGGAAGTGGTTTTGCGATCCCATTCCAGTGATTTTTTGGGAAGATTGCTTTTATTGCGAGCCGGATAGACGTATGCGTATAGCCTGTAGCAGACATCGGTCAATACAGTGGCGAAAAACTGATATGCGCCTTCTTTGCCACCCTTTTTGAGAGGTCCATTGTAGTTAGTAGCATAGTTATGGAAATGCAACGGCTCGCAAATCTCACATCGGAAGGGAACGACCTCAATGGCAGGCCCCCAAGCTACAGCCTTGAATATCCCCGCCACAGCTGAATAAGTTGGCGCAGGGTAGCTAACAGGGCAATCGCCTGTGTCGGGGCGCGTCCACATCGCGGTATCACCCGCTATTTCCATCTGTATTTTGTAAGGTTTCATAGATCCCCTTTTGTTTTGTGAGCCACTATCAGCAGCGTCAAGTTCAATGCTTGCTCTATAAGGAGTTAGCTATTCTCTGTGTAGTCTTCACTCAGTCCTTGTTTGCCTCTTCTCCTTTCTAAACTCCCCCTGCTGGGTCGCCCCAGCAGGGGCGCAGGTAAGCTGCTTCACGTAAAACAACTTGTTTCAACCCTCTGACTGCTCCATAGGCTCTTCCTGAAAAGTGCCTGGTGTGGTCAGACAAGGCGCAGGATAACATGAGCATTGGAATGAAGTCAAGCATGATTATTTAAGTTATTTTAAGTGATAATAATCGGACACTCGACGTGCGACACTCGACACTCGGTGGTGGGCTGGGTGATTGCTCTTGGGTGGGGCAGTGAGAGACACTCGGTGATGAACTGGGTGGTTGACCGCAGACGGTGCAGTGAGCGAGTGTCGGGTGTCGAGTGTCGGGTGTCTGCTTCATTTCTCAATCTCCTGGATTGCTTTGCACTGAGGGTAACCAGTGCAACCCCAGAACGGTTGCCCCGCACTGGGACCGGAGCGGGCTTTACGTTTAGTCATTGGTTCGCCGCAGGCTAGACAGGAGGGGGCAGGCTCTTGGCTTGCTTCCGCAATTTCGCGTTGTTTGCGCCGCAATTGGGTCATGCGCTCGCGGAAACCGCCGGCCTCGATCACATCTTGGGCTATTTTATCCATTTGGCGGAAGAGTAGGCTCTCTGCTCGCCTGATGATTACTATCAGAGCATTAGCTGCAATGATGGGATCATCATTTTCTAGCCATGGAGCAAAACGCTTACGCATGGCAATGATATGTTTGCTGAACTCATGCAGAATGTCGTTTTGAGCTTCAAAATCATCAAGTGGCAAGTTGTTTACACGCTGCCAGCGCTCGTCACTCTCTGACCATAGGAGTTGATCATTGTCAATCAGCCATGCCTCACAATCGCCCAACAACTCCTCAAGGCTACCCTTGGCGACATCAAGTAGTTTAAGTTCTGTCTCTTTTGAGGTTCCTGACCGTGCTGAAGCCTCGACAATATTTTGTCGGGCAGAGCGGGCAGCGCCGATCATCTGGCCGCTGGTTTTGCCAAGTGGATCTTCTTGCCAGGGGAAAACTCGTTTACAAAAACGTGTAGTGGCATGATAGACCAGGCAGGTAAAGCGGAAAGAGAGTAGTTTGCGGTAGCCACCTGAGGGACCAATGGGTGAGGATGACATTATATCACCTTTCGTAATAGCTTTGACTGGGGTTTGGACTCTCGACGTGCGACTCTCGACACTCGTGATTAGGTGTGCGAATGTCGAGAGTCGTTTGTCGAGAGTCCAAGTTTGATATTACCGCACAATAACTTCCACGTCTGATGGGAGGTTCTCGCGGTTAATGGTGACCTCATAGTCGCTGAAGTCGCGTGGGGGCTTATCGGCATCTTTGAGGGTGACCTTGACACGATCAAAGAGCTGGTGAGCCGAGGCATTGCCGAGAGCTGAGCTGTGCTTGAAGATGATCAGCTTCTGGGTAGCCATAAGACCACGAGCAGCAGAGCGGTCGTGCTCAAACATTTGAACAAGAGCCTCCCAGAAGAGTTCAAGATCAGCCTCGGAAAAGCCGGTTTGGGCAGCGAGAGCTGGCGAGATGAAGCCATGGGCTACGTAAACACCATAGGGTATGGTATTTTTGCGTCCCATGGTGCGGTTGTCGCCGCTCTGCTTCTCCGCTTCAGCTTCGGTTGCTACTGCCATACGGGTGATGGAGTGCTCCAGTGTTACAACTGGGTCAACTGAGCGGGCAAAGGTGAGCTGAATGGGGCCACGTACTTGACCAGCATTTGCTCCAGTACTCATGACGGCACCAAAGGCACGAATGTCAAAGTAGTCTGCACACATGCGAGCGCGTGCTGATTGAACTTCAGTTCCTTGACCTTGTCCCTCTTTGTTGCGTTTTTTTCCATTTTTTTCATCGGCTGGTGGATTTGAAAGGTCAATACCAAGATCAATATATGATTTGTCTATCAACTGGTTAAGGATAGCCTTTTCTTTGATAAAGATATCATAGCCAGGAGTGGCATCTTTGGTGAGTTGAACAAAGTTGCGCACTTTACGCTTAAGACAGACATCGGTGACTAGGCCCTGTCCGGTTTCAGCATCTACGCGCGGCAGGTTGCCAGCATCTGGGTCGCCGTTTGGATTACCGTCTTTGATGTCAAAGACAAGCAGGAAGTCGTAGCGGTTTTGAATTGTGCTAGTCATGTGTGTATCCTTTTGTTATTAGTCGTTTTGAGGTTTGTCAGTTTTCTTAGTCCAGAAGTCTTGGTTTTGATGGTAGTAACCGATGGCAAAGCGTCCCTGGTCAGCAAGAGCCAAATGTGAAGGGAAGTCTGTTATAGCTTCCATTACTTCACCTAGGAGTTTTTCAAACCAAATGCGGCGCCCAGTACTTTCAAGTTTGGACAAGTGGTGGTTTTTAAGGCGCATCAGGGTTCCAAAAACGGAAGCTGGTGTTCCTGATGCTGAGGCATAAAACTTATCACGGATGGTAGCATTAATGCCAGGGTTAGCCTCTTGCTGGATTTTTTCCAGAGTGGCAAACAAGCGGCCAAGACGATAGCCGATGTTAGTGTTTTCTTTGTCGAGACTCATGGTGATTCTCCTTTCGTTTAGGTTTGGTTGAGAGCGTAGTTTACGGTTAAGACAAGCTTTAATAATTTTTGCGCGTGGATAGCTTACATCACGTTCAGCTTTGATACGAATAACAGTAGCTTGAAAAAGTGTTTCTGGAAATGCCAACCCCTCTATAATGGCACGCATAGTAGCACCAGCGAGGTTAGGATTGATGTTTTTGTTCCAGTCACCTCGATTTTCAGACTTTCGAGCGGTTGATCGCAGCAAAACACCTAAAGGCAAATCTTGTTTCATGTGGCTTGGATGAATGATCCGCATATCGTCAAAATATTGTCGAATATTGGCTGCCATGTTGGCTACTGTGCCGTGATGCCAGAAGCGGATACCAACACGGGCGGCATTAGGTGAGAGCCCAAGCACGTAAAATTCGGTATTATCATTGTCAGTTACAAAAGCACCTGTAGATACAGACTTAAAGAGTGTTGCGACAGCGTCAGTTAGACTGTCTGGGTTATCCTTGGGGGGTTCACTCCAGAGGGCATCAAAAGCATCTTCAAATGCAGTTTGGCGTGCTGACCAGAAGACTGTTGTGGTATCGCCTACCATTAGACGCTGCCCAGAGTCACGATTCAGTAAGGAGTTGAGGGCAGTAGTATAAGCAAAGGCAGCAGTTTGTCCAACAGGAGCATTTTCACCTTGTTGCTTGCCGAAGGAGCAAAAAGCAGGGGCATTATAGCCAACTATGTTAGCTCCGGTAGCATTGGCTCCTGAGATGCCTTTTAGAACTGGGTGCAGGTTAGCAAACTGATCTTCGTTGCCAGTAACAATACAAAGCGCTTGCTCGCCAGAGGTAGCATTAATTTGCGCGTTAATAGCATTAGTTATTACTGGGTCACGGAACACAGGCTCGATATCACCAGCCAGTTTAAAAGATATAAATGGGGCTGTGGTGCTGATCTCTTCCCATAAATCGTCAAAAGCTGCCAGCTCAGCAATCTTGGTGTCGCGTGCTAGAAAAGAGAGCACCGCATTAACGGCAGGGGATTGCTCTGCCAGTTCCATCTCTGCTATCCGAACCAGAAATGCGGCATGGGACTCTGCCGAGCGATCGGCTTTGGTGCGCCCTTTTGGTGGCACGTGAAAGCCGAGGACATAATCTGGGTTATCCCATAGCAAGTTAGAAGCGATACCAACGGTTCGTTTTACTGCTTGTGGCACCAAAAAACGTCGGGCACGTCTCTTTTTGCCTTCCCCTTCGCGGGTATCTTCGATATTCAGTAGTGTGCCATCTGGCGTCAGTACAATAAGAAAAGGTAGCTCTTTCCACTCCCAGCCAAGGGGAGCTATGCCAGAGTCTGGATCAGCGGCTTTGCGTTGATAATATTCTGTTAGTGCTTGCAAGATCATTGATACACCTCCTTAGAGTTGCGATCAGGAATATTGATGGTGCCGTTTTCCATAATTGCACGGAAAAACAATGGCGTGATGTTTTGGGGATCAGAGTAGTTGAGGTCATAGAGCATAAAGCCCAGATCGCGACTCTCCTGTATGGGTATAGCGGGATCCGAGTACGGGTCTTTTATGAGGCGGAAAGAGCAGGAAAACTCCCGGCAACCGAGATAAGGCTGTGTGAAGCATTGCCCTTTTGAGGCACGACGATCAAACATGGCGGCATATTTTGCCTCTTTTTCATCGGGCATCGGGGTAGTTTCAGCTTGAGTGTAGAGCTGATTTTCTTCATCGTCAGCGAGCCATTCGGGTGCTGGATTGAGAGAAGGGGCACGTTTATCAGGTGGAATAAACGTAAACTCTGCATATAGGCGATACTTGACGTTCGTCAGCAAGGTGGCAGCTCGCTGAGTACGGGAATCTTCAATCAGGATACCCTGACTGCGTGGACTGGCTACACTGGAGACCTCGTTGCGGCGTATATTGGTCCAACGTATCGGATTAAGTACCTCTATACGCTTGATCTGCCACTGGATGGCAGGTTTCCAGAGGATAGCTTCAAAGATAGAGCGTGCAGCAGATGGTGTGATAACATCGTAGCTGACACGTTCAACTTTCATCTCTGGGCGGGTAAAACAGGCAAAGTCGCCTGCAACTTCAAGGCAGAATCCTCTCATGGTGTATTCCTTTCTTGGTGGTTTTTGTAAATGGGGCGGTGGCGCTCTTGATCCGATATTCTATTTTCAGGTAGAGTGGTGTGTAAGCGTTGTAAGGTTATAAGTCGCTTGTTTTTCATATTATGCACTCCTCCACTGTTAATCCATCGCGAAAAATGTCGAGACCAGTTTCTAGACTATATAGTGATGGTATTGTTTGAATAAAGATACCATCATGTGGTTCCTCAATAAAGCCTTTTTGTTTAAGAGAAACGACCATGCTTCGTGGTACAGTAACAGTATAGCGTTGCAAACCACGCATTATATTACGTTTGGGACCAACGGTAATGAGTGAGTTGATTAAAGAGTCATTGTTAGCATAGCGAATAATGACTGATACGGAGCTCTGATCTATCATACGAAAGGCAGTAGCGGCTTCCCGGAATTGGAATTGCAGGTCGTAGGCATCTTTGGAGAGCCAATCGTGAAATGATGCTCCAAGATCGTTTTGACGGTTATAAAAATGCTCAAAAAAGGAAGGATAACTATCGGGAGAATCAATATCCAGATCATTAGATAAAAGGTCTAACGTGGTGTCTTCTGCCTTGCGTAAGGCTGTTACTTTGCTAGGCTCTGGCGGCATGAATACTATTACTTTGCCTAATGCAGGAGCGAGATTTCCTTCACGATTGCAACGACCAGCCGCTTGAGCTATGGAGGGGAGTCCAGCAAATGCACGATATACAACTGGGAAGTCTATATCTACGCCTGCTTCAACCAATTGAGTGCTGATAACTCTGATTGGTTTTGCCATAGCCAGTGCGTCTTTTATATAAGCTATAATGCTGGAGCGATGAGCACCGCACATAAGAGCTGATAGATGTATTGTATCAGGCGGCATAAGCTTGTGTAGCGCATGACAATCTTTGCGTGAGTTAACAATGCACAGCACCTGCTCATGCTCAGTTAAGTCATGTGCCACTTCTTCCCAGGTCTGGCGTGTTGTTAAATCAGGGGGAAGCTCAATAGAGACACGTTTAAGCTGTTTATAGAGTTTTAAATCGGGAGGGATAATTTCATGCACATTATCTAACCCGGGTAACGCGAGTTGTGTGGCAGTAGACAGCAGAATAGTGGTTCCGTAATAAGTAGTTAGTTGCTTAAGTGCTTCAACACATGGTAA
>JAAZFF010000208.1 GCA_012511845.1 Lentisphaerota bacterium | reverse complement strand
GGACACGCATCATCGTTTCGAATGGAGTTTATGAAATATCGAAGAATATCGAGATGTCACAGGGCGTCCACGTCGAGGGAGTGACCGGGAATCCAAACGATATTGTGTTTAACCTGAATTCCAAAAACTACAGGATGAACGATCCTGCTGCCGTCCTGTCTTCTGTGAAGCTCACCAGCGGGTCTGCAACACAAGGCGGAGCGGTTTGGATCGGACTTCTGGGCGGCACCTTGACAAACTGCATAGTAGAAAACTCCCGTTCCACCGGATATGACGGTCGGGCGGGCGGTGTTTACGCCTCAGGTGACTTTGCTTTAGTGTCTCATTGCATTGTCAGCAATTGCACAACATCCAGCGAGGGAGAATATGAATCATATAAAGCAGCCGGAGTGCAGATGGATGGAGGAAGGATAGAAAGTTCGCTCGTCGTTGGATGCTATTCGACCACACAGCAGTCAAATTTCAGAAAAAGCGTCGGCGGCATTCTTGTCGCAAGCGGGGCTTCCGCAGTAAACTGCACAGTGGTGGGATGTTCAGGCCATAGGGCAGGTGGAATATACAGCAGCGGGGCTGTCACAAACTGTGCAATCGTGGGATGCGCCAACATGAGCGAGTCCTTCCCCGTTCCTGTGGACGCATGGGATGGTGCAGCGGCTGGGTTTGTCAACTGCTTGACGGATACGGATGATCCGATCAACGGAACATGTTTCGTCACTGATTTGCCGGAGACTAGAATATTTCGCACTAAGTACGGTACCAGCTTCTTCCCGGCTACCGGGTCTCCGCTCGTCGACAGGGGAGCGAATTGGCACGGTGTTGAAAAAGCCACTGACCTTGCCGGCAACCCACGCAAGGTGGGATCTCGTGTTGATATCGGGTGCTACGAAGGTCCGCCGGAAAATACTATCTTTCTGATCCGGTAGTCTAGTGATCACGATAAAAGATATTGCCGACGAAATCGGAGTCTCTACTGCGATTGTGTCGATCGTGCTCTCCGGAAGGAGCGCTGCAAACAAACGTGCCAGTCCAGAACTCGCCACGAAAATCAAGGCTGTTGCAGCAGAATTTGGGTACACGCCCAACGTTAGTGCACGCGCGCTTTCTAAAAAGCGGCAGAATACGATATGCATGCTTGCATCGAGGAAGACGGGGCAGGCGGAAAGCACTGATGCTTCTGCCACCCTTTTTGGCGTTTCAAAGGTGCTTTCAGCAAATAGTTTCAGAACTGTTTTACAGTATTTTGAAACGGAAGAGGAGTTCACCGGCTGCATCGGAAACCTCAGAAGGCAATTCATGGATGGCGTTGTTGTGGATCCCGGCTGGATTTTCAATCCGGAAAAGTATAGGGATTCGATAGAGCAAAAAGGACTCCCCACATTATTTTTCCTGCAAAATGCCGCAGAGAATATCTTCGACATCGGGATCAACCATGACGAAGTGAGCACGGTGGCGACGGAACACCTTGTGGCACGCGGTTGTAAAAAGATTGCCTTTTTCGACATGGGCGGTGCTGCAGGGCAACTCAGGCTGGAAGGATATCAAAAAGCAATTGCAAATGCCGGTATGCAGTTTGATAAACGCATGATCTGCCATCTTAGCGGCAAGGACAAATACAAGCCCGCAATAGCGGACAGGGGGATCGGGAAGATGATTGAAGCGGGTATACGATTCGACGGGATCGTAGCAGCATCAGACGGACAGGCATTCGTTCTTTTACATAGGCTTCAATCTCTCGGGATCAAGGTGCCGGAGGATGTCAAGATTATAGGCGTGGATAATTCCCCAATCTGTGAGCTGTCTTTCGTTAAAATCAGCTCAGTGTCCGGTCAGCCGGAGCTTCGCGGCGAAATAGCCGCACGCAAACTTCTCCACCGTATCGCACCGGAGGAATTCGATGGCGGCGCCGCAGGGGAAATCACCAATATCCCACCGAAGGTAGTTGCCAGAGAGTCGACATTGAAAAACTGAAGATTAATCCCGGAGCGCATCTAACGTACTGATTAACGGAAAATAAAACTATGAAAATAAAACATCTGCTACTTGCCGGACTGACGGCATTCGTTGCCGGCTCTGCTTTGACCGGCAGTGCTGCGCAAAATAAAGTTCTCAGAAAAGAATCCGACTGGGCTTCGATAGAGTATCCCTCCGATTGGAGCGCCGGCAGTGTTCTTGAAGTCAAGGTGACGCCCAAAGCTGCAATAGGAGAGGGCATGAGTGTGATCTGTGAACTTCATTGGATGAAAAAGGACGGCTATGGCGGCTATCTGTCATGGACTGCTCCGGTGCCGGCAAAGGCAGGTGAAACAATAGTTTTTAAGCACAAACCAACGAGTAAGGCAGGGATGTTTAAGATTGATGCCATGTGCTACTATGCCCCTACAGACAGCTTTTCGTTCGACAATGCCATTTCCAGGATTCATTGCGAAGTGATTGCGCATGAGGCCGGCACCGGTGGAACGGCGGGGAAAGACCCCGGCGTCGCCGCCGCCAAGCCTTTATATCCGGATCCGCCGCAGGGAATAACCTGGAAAAAAAGCTCTATATGGTTCGTGGGATCAAACGGACCTGTGGCGAACGGGGACAAGGTGGAGGCAACGTTCGGATACTATCTTGACCCTTCCGAGACATGGGGGGATAAACCCACGTCAATCATGTGCATGCCCCTCGGTCCGTGGATTGACAATCCCGACGGGCAGGTGAATAAAAACCGCATGCATGTGAATTACACCAGTTTGAATGTTCAGCACAAGGAAGTCAAGCCGGGGGAGGGGCGAATTACATACACCTGGACACTCAGGGAAGCTCAACGCTACAACAGCTTGTTTTTCCTCTGCCAGTTCAAGCGCCCCGATGGAAAGGCATGGCCCTGGGACTGGCGTGGTGGTCATCTGGAAATTACCCGCCCGAACGAAAAGTTCAACATTGTCGCAGCGGCTGACGGCGGTATGTTTTTTGGCGATGAAATTCCAGCTGTGAATTTTGTATGGGGCAAAAATCGCACTACAGAGCCGCGTCAGGTGGAAATTACACTTCGTAATATCTCCGGCAAGGAGGTGCTGACGCGCACAGTATTGGTTGATCCCAAGAAAAACACACATCGCATAGAACTGGATGGTATTGCCGAGCGCGGCACATTC
>JAAZFF010000207.1 GCA_012511845.1 Lentisphaerota bacterium | reverse complement strand
TGCCCATATCCGGGAATAGCCTTCGCTGCTCCATCCGACAGGAAGAAAAAACCGGTTGCGTGCGAGCGGCAGGGGGACAGTGTTGAGAGTAATGTTCTCGTGTTTTTTCACCTCGACAATTTTTGCTTTTTCCAGAGATTCAGGCAGATAGAGTTTCCCTGTTTTTGTTAAAGAAAATCTTGCTTCCCGGTTGCCCTTCAGATACCCGTTTACAGACAGCGCTACGGCATCACGTTTTTTGTTGAGTTCTCCAATAATTTCGTGATATCCGTTAGATTCAAGGAATGAAACAAAATCCGGCGGTCCGAATATTTCTCCCGTACGCATATCTTCCACTGCTGTGCGTCCCATGCGCACGGCGGCACATATGGCGGACAGGGAGTTTTCTGAAGCCTCAACAATTGTACGATTATCTGTAGGTGCTTCGAAATGACCGTCAGGAGGACGCGAAGAGCTGTAAAGCACCGGAGGAAGTTCAGGCAGATGCAGGGTGTTGTGCAAATCCCAACCGCCTACAAGTGCCGTGATTTTCCCGGATGCACGACGATCCAGGTACCATTTGCGCAGGAAATGAACCCTTTCCGTAAAATGATCTGAGCCCGGCGGACCGAACTGTACGCCGTCGAAAAAGCCTTCGTCAAAAAGTCTGTCCATTTCACCCGTCTCTACGAGTGGCTCCCACGCAATATAGTTCGGATGCGCAAGAATTACGAGGTCCGACGTTTCCCTGAGCTTGCGGAGCTCCTCACGAAAGTTGACAGAGTCACCCTCGAGTGCGGGCGCACGAGGATTTATCGTTACGATATGCGCCCAGCCCGTTGCTTCTTCGCGACCCGGGTAAACGCGTAACGTGTTACCGAAAGCGACAGCAGTCCGCTGAACAAGATCAACGACGGGGGCGCTGTCCATTAGTACAATGAAATCATAATGATAAAAATTGAGAGCTGCCAGCAGCAGTGCAGGATTCTCTGAATCGGCACGTTCCCAGTGATCATGAAATCCTCCAAGCAGAAATGTGCGGTTTTTAATTTGAATCATTTTGTGCTCCTGGAGTTAAATCGTGTTCGGCGGAAGTATGCGCGGAATACGCGTAGAAATTCTGACCAGTCGCGGCTCCGCCCAGAATGCATGGTTATTCCAGAAGGTTTTTCCATCGTTTGCATCCACAACCTTCAAGGTCAGGGTTCTGCCTGCCCCGAGGCGCAAGGACACAGGCATTGCCGGACTTGTTGCCGTCATGCGTCTGCTGTGGAACACCTCACGATCATCGCGTTCTATGACAAAATAAACTGCGCCCGCTGTTGTAATATCTGCGTTCATGCCGATTTCTGCTTCAAAGGACTCAAATAGTGCAGGCGGAAGCTCATAACGCACATAACACTCACGGACTCCCCACATGCCGCTGTGCGGAAGCATTCCCAATCCTTTTGCTATGCGGAGCTCTCCATATGCACTTCGTATTCTTGCCGGGACAATGGGTGCACCTCCGGGAGGCGTGGCACGGTTGCCGTCGAGAATTGCATCTCCATAAACGGAATCATGTTTCGAATCATCAGGCAGCCACAGGCGCAAATCAACAGATGCCAATGCATTGCGTTCTGACGTTGAAATACTGCCCGTTGCAAGTCGCCATGCAGTGTATGTCAGATCTGCTGTAAGCTGTGCCGCAATGGTTACGGGCGGTCCGGCATGTTTAATTGCGGCATTTGTATCTCCCTCAAAAATTGCCTGAAGGAGCGGCACGATGTAGCACCGGCATTCGCGCATTGCCCTCGTGTTCATATTCGCCACACGCCATGCCGTTTCCTCCACACAGAGTCCCAGTAGCTGCGGCGGACGCAATACTCCGCATTCACCTGTAACAGCCTCCATTCCGGTATGGTAATGAAAACCCTGCATCGATGATCGAGCGGCCATCAGTTGCTCTATAAACTCCAAATCCGCAATATGTGCAGGTTGAGTTGTATCACCGAAAAAATGCGACATGCAACCGATGAATTTTACAAAAGCCGTTAAATCATCGTTTCGCCAGGCACCTACAGCCCGCGAAAGCAGATGTTCCGTAACCGGTCTCCACAATGTCTGCTTCGTATTGGGATGCGGCCAGGCGTGCAGATTGCGTCCATCCATGTTTTCCGGAAAGAGACAAAAACTGCGCCAGTCGGGATCAAGGATATCTTTTTCAGTTTCCGGCTTTGTTGGATCGTCAAAAATATCCGGATAATTTGACGCCTGCGGGTTTGCTGCTTCAACAGGTACAAGGTGCTCTTGAAGCTCTTCAGGCTGAACACTGAAGGCACTCCGCAAAATATTTTGATGAGCAATTCCGTTCATAGCTGTATGGGTATGGCATCAGGTTTGACACAAGCCGTCAGCATGTCGGCAATTTGCGTGAAATTCCTGACATACGTTACCGTGTCATCACTTGAAGCTGAACGATCTTCAGTGCGATCTATTATAAAAAATCGGCGTATACCTGCTGAATGCGGTACTTCAAAGTCATCGTGCAAACTGTCGCCTATAACAGCCACTTCATCAGGCGCGAGATCCACGTGTTGAAGTATTTTCTGCCAGTATGCGCGTTCCCATTTCATTGCCCTGAAACCGGATACACCCAGCAGTCGGGAAAAGATCTGTTCCCCGTTTTCTTCCCATAAATTGCCGAGCTTGAGTTTATGCCGTATTCCATCGTTGGGGTTGTTGCTTGTAATGTACAATTTGAATCCGACGGAGCGCAAGCGAAGGAGCGCGTCGCGGACCTCCGTCCCCGTTGAGTCAAGATATGCAGATTCCATTTCATGGGCATAATTCCAGAAATCGCCATCGTCTATTTCCAGTGCTTTTATAAAATCAGACCAATGCCACCATTCCACCTGAGTGCATACCTGTTTTATGCGGTGCCCCGCCTCTTCAGCAGTAAGTCCCCCGAGTACTTTTCCCGCTTCAGGCAGTATGGACATGAGACTACTTGTCCAGTCTCCGGATATTCCGGACGGCGGATTTGCTCCGGGCTTCGGTCCAATCAGTGTGTCATCGATATCAATTAACAATGCCTTCGGCAACAAATAATTACTGCTTTTTCGTTTCATTTATTTTCCGTATATAGCTCAACCCCATTGTCCCCTGATCTTCAACCAGCTCCACTTCCAATAGTTCTTTTTTATCCAAAGAAGCCAACATCCAGCGTGCCCGGCTTGTTTCATACGGGTTAGAGCTGACTTTTTTCTCAATTGGCTGTCCGAGTTTTTCTTCATAATCAGCCAGCGCTTCTGACAGTGCAGGCGGTTGTGTGAATGTTACAAGAATACGTGCCATTTCTCCATTTAAAAACGATATCTCTATATTGGCAGGTTTATCAAAAATGATTTCTGCATCAAAGACGGTGAAAGAAGCATCTGCAGCGCCGCTCAGCATTCCTCCGCTTATTCCGCTACGCAGAAAATTCCCGTCACGCATTTTCTGATGCGCCAACCCATAATCATCAGCCCAACCGAGTTCGGGCAAAGGATTCCACAAGGTAGAGATCTTGGTCATTTTACCAGCATCTGTAATCAGGGGACCGGATGAAGCCGTTGAAGTGTCTGTCGCATCTGGAACGTGCATGTCTTCTCCACGTCCTGAAAT
>JAAZFF010000019.1 GCA_012511845.1 Lentisphaerota bacterium | reverse complement strand
TCCCTTTAAAATATACTGAAAAGCCGTTGCCGGTATATAGCGGCTGAGATTTTACCTATTACCAAAACAAGTATTTAATAAATTGAAAAACAAAAAATAATGAAAAAAAAGATTTGCATTATTGGAAATCGAGGCCATTTGAACGTTGTTCTGGATGATTTGAAAAACGAGCCTGGATATGAAATTACGGGTGTTTGCGGGGCAAAGGAGATTCCCGCTGAAAAAGTTGCAAATGATTGTGCACGAGCTCTAAATTATATCCCGAAAATTTTTGAAGAAAATTATATTGAAATGCTCGATTCGCTGAAACCGGATATTCTTGTAGTATGCGGTCCTTTTGAGGAGCATTCTTCAATGATTGTTGAAGGTCTGAAAAGAAAAATACATGTTTTCAGTGAAAAGCCGGCTGCAACATCGCCGGAGGGGCTGAATGAACTGACATGCGCTGTAAAAGATAATCCGGAAGTAAAAGTTGCCCAGATGTGCGGTCCATACTATGAGGCGGGAATGTGGACGGCAAGTAAAAATCTTGATGCAATAGGTGATATACGATTGCTCAACGCAAGAAAAGCGTATAAGCTCGGTAGTCGCCCCGATTATTTCAGAAACCGTGATACTTCGTCCGGCTTGATACCGTGGGTGGGGATTCACGCGATTTCATGGATATACAGCTTTTCAGGTTATACACCATTTAAAACAGTATTTGCCACTCATTCAACTGAATTTAATCATGGATACGGCGACTTGGAAATGACAGCGGCATGTTTATTCAAATTTGAGAAGGATATTGCTGCCACAGTATCAATAGATTACCTCCGACCGGAAAACCCTGACTTCGATCATGGAGACGACTGGATCAGAATCGTTGGTACGGAAGGAACTATCGAGGCAACCTCCAAAGAATGCCAACTTACTACAAGGTCATCACATGAAACCCTGTCAGAAAAACCGCCTTATGGAATGTTTGCAGATTTTCTACGCTCCATTGAAGGAAAAGAATCTAACGCGACCACCGGAAAGGATTTTCTGCGCGTAACTCAAGCAACATTGCTTGCCAGAGAATCGGCAGACAGGAGTGAAGCAATAGAAATGTCTCAAATATTGTGAAGATAAGAGTGATCGGTTGGTAGTGGAACCGGGTGCCGGGAAAGCCGTCCCGACCTGACGATATGGAACAGCAACCAATGTAACATAGACATTCTTGTCTGTGTGTTGAGAAGTGGCAGGTAGATGGTTACTGAGATGGTAGGGCGAGTTTCTCTGCAAACCGCCGCAGAATAACGGACAGCTCTGAGAGCCGTCCCTACCTTCCCCGGTACTGCAACCGCTCAGCAGGCGGGCACAGACAGGAATGTCTGTGCTACAGTCTGCGGCTCATGAGAAAACTACCCACTGTCCACTGCTCAATACCCACTGCCCGGCTTGCCGGACTCCGAAACTTAATAAATGAATAGCATTTCTCTATATTTCGGCATCGGCCATTCCGCATCATCAGTTTCACGCTCCAACTCATCAACTGCAACACGCAACTTCTCCATACCGTAAATTATCGCTTCGTAATCTTCCGCAACAATCGCTTCTTCAAGTGCTTCGCATGCCAGCGTCAGATCATCAAGTCTTTTTCCAGCAGCTCTGACAGATTCCCTGATGTATCCCAGTCCATCCTTTATACCTGTAGCAGCCACGGAGTTCATTATTGCGGTCAGACGTCCGAGATTATTCTGCGAAAGAGGGATCATCATCGTTCTAGCTATCTCCAAAGCCACCTCACCCTCTATTCTGAGACGGCGCCGATAATCATCAAGAAAGACCTCATAACGGGAATCCATTTCAACTTTAGAGAAAACGCTGTATTTAGCCACAAGATCCTGATTGTCCGGATCGAGAAGAGGTTTTAGCGACTCAGGAGTAAATTTCAGATTCGGTAATCCTCTTTTTTTCGCCTCTTCCGCCCACTCGTCACTGTAGCCGTTTCCGTTAAATATTATGCGTCTGTGTTTTGTGAAAACATCGCGGATAACAGATTGCACTGTTTTCTGGAAATCCTTGCCTGATGCTTTCTCTAGTTTTTCTGAAATGTAATCGAGAGAGTCAGCTACAATCGTGTTGAGAAATGTGTTGACTGCAGCGCACGAGAAACTCGAACCGGGCGCCCTGAATTCGAACTTGTTACCCGTAAAAGCCATCGGACTTGTACGGTTACGATCCGTACCGTCTACCGGCAGCGGTGGCAGAGTGTTCACCCCGACACGAAGAGTTCCCTGTTTTTTCCGCCCGGAAGGAGTTCCTTCCCTGACAATCTGATCTATAATTCCATCAAGTTCATCACCTAGAAATATCGAAATTATTGAAGGAGGTGCTTCATTGCCGCCAAGTCGAAGATCGTTACCTATACTGCAAGTAGTGGTACGCAACAGATCGGAGTGAAGATCCACTCCGCGGATTATTGAAGAGAGAACGGTCAGAAAAATCATGTTCTGTTCGGGATCAGAACCCGGATCAAGCAGATGTCTTTTACCGTATGCAATCGACCAGTTATTGTGCTTGCCGGAACCGTTGAGACCATGGAACGGCTTTTCATGCAACAGGCAGACGAGTCCATTGCGATCAGCCACCTGACGGAGAGTTTCCATTACGAGCATGTTGTGATCAACAGCAAGATTGAGCTCTTCATATATAGGAGCGATTTCATATTGCGCAGGAGCTACCTCGTTGTGGCGTGTCTTGGCAGGGATACCCAGACGCCACAGTTCCTCTTCAACCTCCGTCATAAAGCTGAGTATGCGCGGCTTAATTGAGCCGAAGTAGTGATCCTCAAGTTGCTGATGCTTGGCGGGAGGAGCGCCGAAGAGTGTTCTGCCTGTCTGCACCAGGTCAGGCCTCTGCATATAAAATGCCTTATCTATCAGAAAATATTCCTGCTCCGCACCCAGAGATATTACTGGTGTAGCCTCAGGAACACCGAAACAGTTCATGAGGCGCGTTATCGACGCCTTGAGAGCCTGAATTGAACGAAGAAGCGGCGTTTTCTTGTCGAGCACTTCTCCCCTGAAACTGCAAAACGCTGTAGGAATACAAAGCGTAGCTCCATTGGGGTGGCGTTTGATAAAAGCAGGACTTGTCGGATCCCAGGCAGTATACCCGCGTGCCTCAAACATTGTGCGAATTCCACCTGAAGGGAAACTTGATGCATCGGATTCTCCGAGGACAAGGTTCTCCCCTGAAAACGCCATAATTGCTCGACCGTTGCCGGCAGCTGCCAGGAAAGAATCATGCTTTACTGCTGTACCGTACGTCAACGGCTGAAGCCAATGCG
>JAAZFF010000206.1 GCA_012511845.1 Lentisphaerota bacterium | reverse complement strand
TTGAAATATGGCAAAAAGAACATTTAAAGTAAGCGGAGTATCAAAAATCCGGAAACGGGAACTGATACCCTTCACAAGGCAGGCATCAAGCATGCTTAACGCCGGTATGTCTATAATAGCAACAATAGCAACGCTGGAGGAGCAGTGCCAAAACCTCGCCTTCAAACAAGTACTTCGCCAACTGCGCGACGTCATCGAAAGCGGCTCACCTTTTTCAGAAGGATTGGCACTGTTCCCGCAGATTTTTGACGATCTTTATGTAAACATGGTAGCCGCAGGAGAAGAGAGCGGCCAGTTCGCTGCTGTTCTCAGGCGCCTTGCCGACATGCTCGACTCCTCTGCACGCTTAACCCGAAAAGTCAAATCAGCACTGACCTACCCCGTTATAATTCTTTCTATATCCGTATTGATTGCCGTAGGGCTAATTACTTTCGTCGTACCGATTTTCAGTGAAATGTTTTCAGCATTTGGACAGGAACTGCCTTTTCTTACAAAAATGCTGATGGTAGCCAGTGACTTTATGATTGAATGGTGGTATATCGTTATCGGTGTAATAATTGTTGCGGCTGCCATTTTTAAAAAATGGCATTCTACAGAAATGGGAAAATACGAAGTAGACCGTGCCACACTAAAACTCCCTGTTTTTGGAGATTTATTGCAAAAAGTTTCTGTAGCACGTTTCTGTCGTCTTTTCTCCCACATGCTGACGAGCGGTGTGCCAATACTAAATGCACTCGAAATAGTTGGAAAATCTATTGGAAACAAGGCGCTTGAGAAATCATTTCTTTCTGCCCGCTCAGGTGTGGAGCAGGGTGATACACTCAGCAACTCACTTGCTGGTAAGCCTTTTTTGCCGATTATAATGGTAAGAATGATAGCAGCCGGGGAAAAATCGGGTCGCATAGATGAAATGCTGATAAGTGTTGCAAACACATACGATGATGAAATAGAAGCAACTCTGGAAACCCTTACGTCTTTAATGGAGCCTTTCCTGATTGTTTTCATGGGTGCTATAATCGGCACCATTGTAATTGCAATGTACCTGCCTATCTTCCAGCTCGGATCCATCGTGGGCTAAGGTAGGGCTGGGCCCGGCAAGCCGGGCAGAGATCAGTGGTTAGTGGACAGTGGGCAGTTTCCTGGGGAGACGTATAATCGTTCACGTTACCGTAATCGTGTACGTAAAACGTGTACCGCTCCGCTGTGAACGTGTACGGCCCAGAACCCGGCAAGCCGGGCAGAGATCAGTGTGCAATGGTAGTTTTCTCATGCACCGCAGACTGTAAAACAGACATTCCTGTCTGCCTCGCATGCTGAGCAGGTAGGGCTGGTTTCTCCGCAAACCGCCGTTGCTGATGGGCTGTCAGACAGGTCGGACAAATCCCGAGTCCAGAGTCAAAAAGCGATCGGGCGTCACGGCGTCATGATCCCATGGCGTCAGATGTCGCCGCTGCCGAAATTCAGGTATAGAGCCCTGCGATTCCAGACCTGACACGGCGGTTTCTGAGAAACGCGCCCTACCCTTCTTCCTATTCGTGTCTATCCGTGTTCGTTCGTGGTTAAATTCCTGCTACGCCTTCCCATCCCTTTTCGTGCCTTTCGCGTTTTTAGCGGTTAAATCTTTTTGCAGTAAAGCCATCTGTGTCTATCCGTGTTAATCTGTGGTTCTTAATTCCCTCGCAGTACAGCCACGTCACTCACTCAAACCCGATTTTGCCTCTTTGCAGCAATCCAGATTGGCAAAACGCCTCCTGTCAGCAAATAGTGAGGAAATCGAACATTATGGAAGCCACAAGTTTTCAAGTGATCTGCCAACCTTGAGCGATTAAGACCTATTTCCCGAGTGCCTGTCAGTTTCGCCACCCGGTAGGATTTAGC
>JAAZFF010000205.1 GCA_012511845.1 Lentisphaerota bacterium | reverse complement strand
GTTGCACACCGGCAACGAGACGCTCATAACTGTGTGGGTCACTTTTAAAAGAATCTTCATACCAGCCGCGCATCCTGACAAATGGTACGTCGATCAGTTCAATTTCCGGACGTACAGCGATACTTTCGCCGGTACGTGTTTTATATTTGACTCCCTTTTCTGGAAAAAGAAATTGCGGCTCAACAGGTGTGTCATAAGGTGAATTCACCAGCACATGCAAAACCCGATCCTGTCGCCGTCCCAACAAGCTCATGCACGACATAAGCAGGGCGCTCATCGTTTTGCGTCCTCCCGCAATCGATGCCAATACCGATGTTTCAGGATTTTCAGTAAATCCTCGCAGTTCACGCATTATAAAGTCAGCGGCAGCATCGTTATGCGCACTCGTTGCAATGTCCTCAAGATCATAAGTGCCGCATGGAGAAGGGAAGAGGCGAATCGATTCAGATGTATCACCAAATCGGAGCTTACTTTCCAGGTTATGCCCATCACGCTCCAGCGTCTTTAACAGCCTTTGCCAGCCTGTTGTCTTACCTGAGAGGAGTGCCTGAATCACACTCTCACGACCAATTGTTGTAGTTAGTGCCACAACCCTGTCGGGTATTACCGCCGGATCTTCACGCGATAAAGCCCAGATTGTCTCTGTTAAAACAGAGGGAGAAGTTCCAAGTAAAGCAAACAAAACTTTCTTCATAAATTAGTGCTTTCTACGACATTATAGTTTCATACGTTTTGCTGCATGTCAATGTTTTATAGCTCGGGGCTTTAAATAAAATTATCCGCGGAAAACGCTCCGTGACGATGTTTCGTATAGAGCCACGGATTCACGGGGGTTTGTCGGAGGGAGAACCTGTAATGAATCGAAGGGCAGGGCGCATTTTTTCCGGCTTCGTCCGCTAACTACTCCGGTACAAGCGGCAAATCGCAATAAGGGTAGGGCGATACACTCCGGGCGCGCCGTGATGCTTAATCGTTTTTCGCCCCATCCCCGTCGCCTTTCGGCTTCTTTGCTGTTTCTGACTTGGTGTTCACCTGGAGGGGCGTGTACGCCGTCCAGATCCCCGTCGCCTTTCGGCTTCTTTGCTGTTTCTGACGCAACTGAGCAATGTAGCACAGACATTCCTGGCACAGATCCCCGTCGCCTTTCGGCTTCTTTGCTGTTTCTGACATAAGTATTTCTACCGGAAAGAGTGCGGAGGACGCCGATCCCCGTCGCCTTTCGGCTTCTTTGCTGTTTCTGACTGTACCACTTTTATGTTGTTGATTTCAAGCACTTTATGATGCCCTTTTGAAGGGAGCCAGATTTTGGGCTCTTTTTTCGACAGATTTTCATTTTAAAATTTGCTGATTTTCTTTATAAGCAGTTGATTGACACAGGTTTATTCGTTTCGGAGGCAGACCCCCCTTTTTTGCACTTTTTTACTCCCTCCGAAATCAGAAAATATATGCCAAACGTTTTACCGGTCGGTAAAGTGCACCGGCAGAAAGTACGTCTTTTACGCATGAACGGCATATGCGATAAGCAATAAGTGCATCTTCATCAGGATCTATTATTTCAATCAATGAACCCCAAAAGACTGTAAAAATTTCTTCTTTGAGATCACATTCGAAAACGCTCTTTTCCACCCTGATTCCATAGTTCTCGCAAGCCTTGGCGACTTGGCGTAGTCGCCTTTGACCAGATTTGTCAACAGTTGATATGTCGTAGGCAATAAGATAAAGCATGTCTTTTATTTCTGTTTCTGCCGGATTCCACCGACTGTCTGCGATACCGATTTTGTAAACTTGAGTGGGGTTTGCCCGTTCCTCTTCTGTAAGCATTGGAAGTTATTTGTTTTATGGCAACAGGAAGCATTCCATTGGCACGTCCTGCTCCAATGCCCTGATATAAGCACAAACTTGCTCATCAATAACTCGTCGTAAATTTGTATGAGCTGAATCTTTAGAAACAGCAAATCGACGGCACATTGATTGTTCGTAAGCAAGAAAAAATGAGCGGCGACCGTCTTCATTGAGGTAAACCCCGCCATCATCGTGATATTCGAATGACCCCTCCGGTTTTACCATCAGGTGATTAACTATGTTTAAAACAAGCAAATCCACAATAGCAGGTCTGAACGGTTCCATGAGATCCAGTGCCAGCGATGGCGTATTTGTTTTATCGGTATGCAAACACCCTATGGCGGCATCAAGTCCATGTGAACGGATTACTCCTTCAACCTCGCTCATAACAACAGTATATCCGAAAGATAAAAGAGCATTGGCAGGATCCCGCGGAGGACGACGTGTACGTTTGAGGAAGGGCATATTTTCAGGGAAATACGACGCCATGCGTTGAAAGTAAAGCGCTGCAGCAATGCCTTCGGCACCACGTGCGATCTCTGCGGTTTCAGCTTGTTCCGCCATTTTGGCGTATTCTTTGAGTGCCTGCACTGAGTGTTCGTATTCGGGTCCCGAAGCAGCGTTCCGGTTGGCTGCCAGTCGCTGAAGTACGCGCCTGCAATTTCTGATTTTGGCATTAACAAGAACTCGAGCTATACGAAGAGTAAATTCCGGATCTGTGCCTTGCTCATACTGACGTATGCGTCTGGCGGCGTTTAAATTATTATCTGGAGTAATTGTACCACGCCAGCGACCGCGTGCTGTAAGCAAGAAACAGGGTATGCCGCGATCGAGCAAGCTTGTAATGGCTGGCATCGTTATAGAAGGCTGCCCCAGGATAATAACCCGATCTATATCAAACAGGGGAACATGCGAAGTTTCGTTTCGCTCACCATCTTTATCTCGCACTCTTCGAATTATTTCCAGTCTTTCGGAGAGACGAGTCACACGCAGTATGTCGCTTGTTAAAATAAGTGATGCCATTATGGGTTGGTTTTAATCAGTTCAATTGTATTTTGCTGTTCTGAGGGAATATTAGCAAATATCCATCGGCATTTTAGTAAAATTGATATCCCTGGATATCCGCACATGTTCCGTCTATGGCGTATGGTCAAAAATTACCACATCTCCAGAAACAGGGCTTGTATAAACAAGCTTGCGGCAAAGACCATGCAGGGCGTGGGCAACCCGCAGATACAGCCATACAGGTGCCGGGCCAGTAAGCGTAACATCTCCGCCGGATACCGCCGTTTCCTTAGCTTTCGCCACATACTCATCAAGATTTACGAGTCTTGCTGTACCATCAGTTGCATATAGGGAGGATAGATCAATAGTTGTCATGGGTTAATCCGATAATCTTAATATTTAAAAAGCTCTAATACAGCAGGGGTTGTGCGCTTTAGCGTTGGCTCAATATTCACCGCTGCCGGCATACCTCCACCGCCACGTTTCGATTTTGCACCACCATGCGCTATCTGGTTACGAAGCCCTTCCAATCTGCTTAGCGCCTCCTTATATTTAGATGGCATATTTTTTTTCTTCTTATTGTATAGCTCTCTGCCGCAATCCAGCCACCATTCATAATCGCCGCCATCATCGCCTGCTATAAAAACCTCAACCGCGATTTGTTGTGCAATTACTGCCTGGGTATAAAGTTTGCGTTCAGCCAAAAGCAGTGCATATTCAAAAATCTGTTCGTGTCTGGTCTCTTTTCCCGACAAGCGTTCGTAAATATCAGTCAAAAATTTCGCAACTTCACAAACCCATCTCGGTGCATCATCCGGCAGTTCATTCAGGGCGTTGTTAATTTGTTTTAACACTCCCGGAACTTGCAGTGCAAAATTAGCAGCTACAATCTCGGAGAAGCTCTGGATTGCTTTCGCACCCTGCCCCCAGCAAGTTTCAATATGTTTGGAAAGTGCAAATCCATCCAGATTGTTGATAAAAGAATACTGAGCTTTTATAATCTCTGAAAGTGACCAATAAGCCGACAGATCTCTGATATAAGATATTTTGTCTACCGGGGAGTGTTCGCCATAAAGTATGCTTACCTCTGCAAAAGATTCCGACAAAAGTTGCAAAGCTTGCCATATAAGCAAGGGCATGGAGCGGAAGCCGTGTGTTATATCCAACATAAGTTGTGTGTCTTTCTTCACTTCACGGGCAGTGTCCAGATAAGTGTTGAAAACGCTTTCTATAGTATCACGACCAATAACCGGGGTATGCGGCTTTATAGTAAATTTTACAGACTCATATCGGGCACGGAGTGCGTTAATTATCAACTCGTGAGACTCGGGTTGCAAACCGGAATCACTCTCGCATTCTTCCTTAACTTTTACCCAGTTATCGTCAAGATTGTTTGCCATCAGCATATCCCAGCCACTGGTTGTAGTGCCGACGATAAAAACATCTGTTATATCCGGATCATTATCGAGGATGGCTGTCAAAATCAGAGATGTTTCAAACTCTTTACCATTGTTAAAACGGTAAGTTGTTAGCCTGTAGCCATCTGTTTCATATACGCCTTTGCCTAGCGATGTTATTAATGTTTTGCTCATTTTTTATTTACTCCTTACTCCCAAGCAGCGTTTCCAAAGTGCCTCCGGGGCGTATGTAGCCATGCCATATCTCGCCGGCGTGGTCGAGCACATAGCGGTTGCACCATATTGCCCGCTGTTTATTCACCCCGGTTCCTGCGGGCACGGGCGAGAGCAACAGTGCTCGCCCTTCCCGGCAAGCCTCTTTCCAGGCAGATGGCAGCACCTCGGGAATGCCGCCGGGCATAACATGCACGTAGGGGCGCTTTACTGCCAGGCACTTTGCCAACACGGATTGCTCCGGGCTGGATGTAAATGTGGAGATTACTGGTGGGGGCGACGCCCCACCAGGCACGATATTACGGGGTGCCGCCCCACCAGGCGCAATACCCTTTCTATCGTGGGGGTGGGGCGTCGCCCCCACCCCCCACCCTCCCTCAGAGGCAACAAAAGCCACCATTTTCTCACGCAGCAGCTCAAGGTTGCCTATGTGGTGAGTCGTAACAGGCCCGAAGCGATCGCGATCCCAGCGTGCCGGATTTTCGCGTATATAGCGGCGAATCTGCAGCAGCTCCCTTTCGCTGGTAATGAGGTTGTCATAGTAGCTCGACAGCCACAGTTTCGACCCTATATCCGGGCAGCGACCTGATTTTTTCAGCTTCAGGTACTCATTGGCAGCCAAACTTTTGAATATCCTCATTGCTCCGGAAAGATCGCTCGACTTGCCGCTGCCACCTACTGCTCTGATAATGGCATGAAAGTGGTTTGGCATGACTACAAACTCGTCCTGCTCAAACTCGGGGTGGAACTTAAAAAAGTCACTCCAATGCTGCTCAACCATCTTGCCCAGCTCATTCAGCCGGCATTGCTCACCCGCAATAACTCCGAACATCGTTTTGTTGTGAGCCACCTGCGTAGTCACAAAAAACCATCCTCGATTGTAATTTATGTTGGGGTTGCGTAAAGGCATTGATATAGATTTGTCTATTTCAATTTAAAGTCTTGAAGACTGTCCTTCATGGCATGATATAATTCAAGTGAGACAGCAACAGGAGTATTATCAATATAAACGCATTTATTTTCTTTCCAGCGAAGCGTGTCAGCAAAAATAACTAATGGCAACCATTTTTTATTCAATACCCGATACGGGCGTAAAATCACTGGCGATGCAAAACGTCCTTTAT
>JAAZFF010000204.1 GCA_012511845.1 Lentisphaerota bacterium | reverse complement strand
TCAACTCAGAGCACCTGCTCAGCCCAGTAAGTGTAATTTCATCCATTCCGTCACTGCCGTGAACTACAAGCACTCGCTTTGAACCGAGTTTTTTCAGAACATTCGCAAACGTCTCTGTCAATTCAGGCGCAAATACTCCAATCAACTGGCATGGAGCGCCGGCAGGATTTGTAAGCGGACCGAGAAGATTGAAAAGTGTGCGCACTCCCAGCTCTCTCCTCACTTTCGCTGCAAATCGCATTGCCTTGTGGAATGAAGGAGCAAAGAGAAAAGTTATTCCCAGCTCATTAAGTGCCTCCTCCATTATTTCCGGCTGGGCATCAAGATTCATCCCCAGTGCCTCCAGACAATCAGCACTGCCGCTTTTACCTGAACTGGCGCGGTTCCCGTGCTTAGCAACTACCGCCCCTGCACCTGCTGCAACGAATGCCACTGTAGTTGACACATTGAACGTCATTCCACCATCTCCACCCGTCCCCACAGTATCAAGCGTATTGTTTTTCAACGACTGTACCCTGCGGGCTTTTGAACGCATCGCATACGCCGCACCGCAAATCTCTTCAACCGTCAACCCTTTCGCCTGAAGAGTTGCAAGGAACGCACCCATCTGTCCCTCGGTAACTTCTCCAGTCAGTATGGAGTTGATTACCTCAAAACTTTCGCTTTCTGTTAAATCTTTGCCTTTAATAAGTTTTTCCAATATTTTTTTCATGATTCAGCAGTCTTGTGATTCGTTGACGAGATTTATAAAATTCCTGATAATGCGCTTGCCCGCAGTTGTCATTATTGATTCAGGATGGAACTGAACCCCTTCAAGTTTATAGTCTTTATGACGCAAACCCATTATTTCACCATCACTTGCCCGTGCAGAAACAACAAAACAGGAGGGCAGGGAAGCTTCATCAACAACGAGCGAGTGATAGCACATGGCTTTAAACGTGCCGCTCCCGAAGCCTCTGAAAATGCCTTCACCATCACAGGAAATATCTGAAGTTTTTCCATGCATCACACGCTTGGCCTTAACTATGCTGCCGCCGAATGCCTGGGCTACTGCCTGATGTCCGAGACTGATGCCCAGGACGGGAATCTTGTTTGCGTATTCCTTAATGGCTTCAAGAGAAATCCCGGCGCTTTCCGGACGTCCCGGTCCGGATGATATGACCAGGGCTGCCGGATTAAGTTCGGCTATACCGGCAAGATCTATCTTGTCGTTTCGCACACCCTTTACATCCTCCGTCATCTCCAGAATGTATTGAACTATGTTATACGTAAAAGAATCGTAATTATCAATTACCAGAATCATTTTGTTTTCTCCTTTTAAAACAGATCAGTGTTGCCAGCGTACAGTTGCGCCCTTTGCAGAAGGTCCAGGGAGCGGACCATTGCCTTGATCTTGTTTACAGTTTCCCGCTCTTCGGCTGCAGGATCTGAATCAGCCACGATACCGGCTCCGGCACGGAATGTAAGACGTTTGTGCTCAACTATCGCAGTGCGTATGCAAATGGCAAAATCCATGTT
>JAAZFF010000203.1 GCA_012511845.1 Lentisphaerota bacterium | reverse complement strand
TCTGGAGAAGACGGGCGCGTTCATCAAGCACGGGTAGAAGCTTTATGGGATCAAACGATTTCTGCCAATGCCAGCTGTTTAATTCCTCAATTGCCTGCGACCAAGCTTCCGAATCTCCTCCCGGGATTATCGCTGCATCTCCGGGAAGAAATCTCCTTGTAAAGTGCATGCTCAGGACGAGCCTTATTCCCCGCTTTCGTAAAGCGGCATTAAGGTAATCGAAGCGATCCCATGCCTCGGCATCCGGCTCGCGCGAGTCCTTCTCATATTTTATGAGAGCCGAACAAGGCGCGTGCCAGACCCAGTCCTTGCTTGAGCGCAGGAGGTGATGCGGACGTACAAGGTTCACTCCCAGCGAAGCGAGATCTCCGGCTATTTTTTCGGCACCGGAATGATCTGGAAATGCGGAAACCATGTTTACACCCCAGAAGCGCTCCGTTTTACCGTCCGACCTTACAAAATGCCCGTTCCGCAGTTCCAGACGTTTCATATCACCTCCTGTTGCACTGCCGGGAAATGCAAAAGACAACACGAAGAGCAGCACACCGGCAACAGCAGTATTTAAAATACCATTCATTTTTCAGTATTTTTTTATTTCGTCAATGTTCGTTCACAATTGCAATATCAAACTATCGGACTGTTATGAGCGCTCCTCTTGCAACGCTCGTAACGACAAAATCAATACCGTTTTCGACAGCAACAATCTCTCCCTGAATCGTATTGTGGACATCAAAAGCAAATAGGTCGACATCAAGCCCTGAAACAGTCGTTGCATCTGTCCAGCGAATCAGGGGATAATTGCCCCGCTTAATATCTGCGCCCGGTGCAACATCAAGAATCAGCTCAACAGGGTTCTCCATGTCTGCCGTTACATTGAAGGTTCCAAAACGATTCGGCAGTGTAAGCGGAACGATCAAGTCTCCGCCTGATGTTTTGCCGCATATTTCCATATTGAGTTTACTGCCGCTACCCAACTCCAGGTTCCCGCCCAATACACGACCATCGCCATTGCATTTTAGATTAGCACCATTTGAAAGTGCCAGAGTTGTACCGCCTGATTGATGAATTTCAGATTCTATCTCCGCACCGTCTCCTGTCAGAACAAGTTTTCCACCGTTCAGATAAATGTCGCCTGTAAAGGCAAGTTCTCCGGAGAGTACAAGGGTACCGGACTGCGCTTTTACGAGTGTAAACGGCGTGTCGCCATTATCTTCAATTTTGGATGATATTTCAAAAAGTCCAGCAGTGAATACAAACAGCTCGCCCGTCTCAAACCCTGAACGGAGAACGCCGTTTTCAAGTTTACACGGTGCCGTGTTGTTTACGGCAAGTCCGCCGCTCTTTATTGTAAGAACAGCATCGGCAAAGTCGTTTGTAAAAGCAGGTTGACCCGCCTGATATCGGACCGAGTTAGGTGATACATCGCCCGCGGTTCGTACGCCTCCGCCCATTACTACAACATGCTGGTTGTTGCCCCAGCTATCAGTATTCCATCTCTGGGCAGTGCTCACCTGTCCAACCATACGGGTGCTTATATTCATTGCGGCAAAAGCTCCATCGTTCAGGAGTGCCCAGCCTCCGAGAATTCCATCTGTATTTGTATTGTCGGCATAAGCAGTGGTGCCGCCCGCCCATGAAACTGGAAAGGTCATAGTGCCTCCAATACCCTCTCTGACTATTTCGCCACAATCAAAAACGGCGTCTGCATTTTTTCCTCCTATGAAGTTTTCGCCTGCTTTAATGACGAGTCTCGAAACAGATTGTGTAAAAACCTGAGCCTTGCCGGTAATTGCCAGCCCACCGCCACTCAAAATTAAATCACTTTCCGGATCTATCTTTGATCCCGGGAAATCGTTTGAGAACAGAAGATAGAGAACTCCCCCGCTATTAATTATTGTATCACCGGTGTATGTGTTGTCGTTTTTAAATGCAAAGGCAGGTCTTTCCACAGACATCCCTTTAAGGCTCGGATCAATGCGATTGAACCCGCTAAAGGTAACAGGTGTGTCCTTTCCGGCTTCCGAAGAAACAACACCACTCGCAGTTACTGTTCCGGAAACATCCATTTGACGGAGTTTCGGGTTATGCCATGTTTGTGCATCAGTCAGAACAACAGGACATTCAAAGGTTACAAAAGTGTTTGGATTATCACCATATACTGTAACACCTCCGGATCCGATATGGAGGGAATCTCCGATAAATTTATTATGTTGCCATTCCTTCAAATTGTTTGTAATGACTATGCCTGCAGCGCCGACATTAC
>JAAZFF010000202.1 GCA_012511845.1 Lentisphaerota bacterium | reverse complement strand
GGCACCGGCAGCAACGTAATCGCGATGAATTTCAGCTACCAATGCGGGGCGTGAAAGACAAAGCTCGTCATAGCAAGCGTTTATATATACGCCTTTCTGATATATGACCGTTCCCATGGCACCGTCAAATACAAGCGGACGTTTTCTTATCTGTTGGAGAAAATTTGCAGGCATCTTGAAATCAATTGTTCCTCAGGGTAAATACGATACTTATCACGATACTCGCTATTATAGGGATCCATGCCATGTGGTGGGCGTGAAAAGCAGGGTTGTTTGCCATGGAGTCGCCTGCAATATTGAAGAGGTAAAAAGACCCGGCAGTGGCGAGGCAGATAGCGATTCCTATGGATGATTCCTGTCGTTGTCTTTTAATTCCCAGCGGTGCAGCTACTATTACAAAACAAAAGCAGGCGAACGCCAAACTGATGCGGGAAGTGATCTCCATTTTTGTTCTTGAGATTCTGGTTTTATTTTCAGGCAAGTTATTCGGATATTTGCTATTCATTATAATGTTTTTTACAAGCACCCATGTATATTCATCTTTTACACGTCTTTTACGCAGGGTAGTGGTGCTGTCTTCTGCGTCCGGCTCTGTAATGCGGTAAACCCAGCGATCAGCCTTGACTATACCTGCAGTGCTTTCATGCGCAGGATCCATGGTAACATGGCGCATATCAAGTGATGTGACGTCATTTGTTGTAATTACAATGGCTTTTTTAGCACGAATTTCGCGAGTTGTTCCATTATCCAAGGTTTCAAGTATTCGAAGGTCCTCGAGTTCGTTGTCGCGCTGTGAGCCTACATAAACAGAGTGTTCTCCCAGTTCAACAAATCTGCCGGGTTCTATGAATGCGGTAACGTCGGAAACCTTTAACTTTTTTCTGGAAGTCGAACGGATAAATGAGCTGTCGGGCGACAGATCGTTGTTCAGGTACAGGCAAAAGAAGGAAAGCAACAGTGACATGAGCACCGGAGTGCGCATTATCTGTGCAAGACTTACGCCGCATGCCAGCATGGCACTGATTTCGCTGTCGCCGGAGAGACGACCGAAAACCAGTATTGTAGTAACCAGGGCTGCTATGGGAATTGAATATGACAGTGTGCCGGGAAGCGCACCCTTGAAGAACTCCAGTACGATTACTATGGACATTCCTCTGGCGATGTACTGTGTAACTTTAAATATTAATGCAACCGACATTACGAAACTCAATATGAGCAACGCCAGCAGAAATGTTGTTATGAAGCTGGAGGCTATATACCTGTGTAATATGCGCATGCAGAATATTCCCGATACGATAAAAAAAGGGCGGACTTGCAAGACCGCCCTTTTAGCAAAATTACTTAAAGCTATTTTTTACCGGGGTTTACGTAGTTTTCTTTTCCTGTAGTAACACCGCTGATGTAGACTTCCACACGACGATTTTTGAGGTTGCCCTGAACAGGGTCATTAAATGCTTTGGGATGATCAAAACCGTATCCGACTGCTTTTAGGCGTTTTCCGTCAACACCCTTGGACATTATGTACTGGCGGACGGCTTCTGCACGACTTTCGGAGAGTCTGCGATTATAACGAGCTTTGGAGGTTGTGCGTTTGTCCGCATGTCCTTCGATAATTGCTGTTGATCCGGGGTTGTCATGAAACACTTTTACCACGGAATCCAGTTGGGAGAAAAACTCCGGCTTAATGATGCTCTTGTCGGTATCAAAGAGAATGTTGAGCTCAAAGTAAAGAAGATCGTCGGAACCATCTAGCGGGTCTGTTTTATCGAAGAAAACTTCGTGACCATCCCTTACACCGCCACCGTCTGTATCCGGATTCAAGGGGTCTGTTTTATAAATGTGAACCTCGGCGCCATCTGAAATCATGTCGAAATCGGTGTCCGGATTCAGGGGGTCTGTTTTGTATATTTTTACTTCTTCGCCATCAGAAAGCCCGTCACCATCGGTGTCCGGGTTCAGGGGGTCTGTTTTGTATATTTTTACTTCTTCGCCATCTGTGAGTCCGTCACCGTCTGTATCCGGATTCAGCGGATCTGTTTTATATATTTTTACTTCTTCACCATCTGTGAGTCCGTCACCATCGGTATCTGGATTCAGCGGATCTGTTTTATACTTTTTTACCTCTTCACCATCCGTTAGTCCATCACCGTCGGTATCCGGATTCAGCGGGTCTGTTCCATATATTTTTACTTCTTCATAATCTGTTAGTCCGTCACCGTCGGTATCCGGATTGTTCGGATCTGTCCCGTATATATAAAGCTCTTCGTAGTCGGTAAGTCCGTCACCATCCGAGTCGATCGCAACATCGAGTTCCGGGTCGAATTTGATCATGTCTGCAGTGACTCTGTATACAAACCCGGCATCAACGGAATGGTTGAATTCTTTATTGTAACCTGCCAGGTTTACACGCGTATCGATCCTCAGGCTCCATGCATCATTTAGATGGTACATAAAACCTCCACCGGCACGCAATGTCGCCGATAAGTTGTCCCCCGTTACGTCTTTACCGTAGAAGGTAATACCGGCACCAAAAGTGAGATAGGGATCAAGTTTATCCATACGGGTGAAGTGGTACAATCCGTCGCCGTAAATCTGCATCATCCAGGTGTCATCGAAATACTTGTCGCCCTTCGAATAGGAGTAACGTCTTGCATGAGCCTTCCAGACGCCCTGGTCGTCCTTGTAATTGTATCCGCCCAGATTTTCATCGAGTTTCGGTGCAAAAACGAAGCTTCCCTCAAATGTCCACCACTCATCATAGTCGTATCCCAGACGAATTGTCAGGTATGCTCCGTCTTTAAGAGGCTCGTCACCCTCAAAGTTCATCCATCCTATGCCGGGGCTTATATACCATCTCCCAAAATCGGATTTTTCTTTAACTTCCTGTTCTTGTGCAAAAACACCGGATACCATCGAAGTGATCACGAGCGCTACAGCACATTTCTTTATAATTTTTATAATTTTCATATAATTCCGCCTTTGGCCTTAAATTTATAGACTCATCATTTGTTGATCGTAAAAAAGCAAATAAAACTCCTTTAAAGAGATCGCTGATAATATTAGCAAAGACCATTCTCATATTCAATACAAAAAGGGATTGCTTTCGAAACCCCGAGATGCATGACATAGTGCACAGGTTAATATCAACAACAGTATAACTCATTTCAACAACTGTTTGGTCGTTCGATACCGCCTGAATCTGTTGTGTTTTTATTCATATCAATATTAGCAACATCATATTGATCTTGCCGAATTTCCTTCTGTCCTATCGGCGGCGGTAATGCCGGAAAAACCTTGATCAGGATATTGTCAATATTCGCTTGCAGGATAACATTTGTAAACATATACGAGAGGTCACAGTC
>JAAZFF010000201.1 GCA_012511845.1 Lentisphaerota bacterium | reverse complement strand
ATTTCACCTTCGCATTCACATCCTCGTGTACGGGAAACGTGTACCGCTCCGCTGTGAACGTGCACGATCTCCCGACAAGCTGGAGCCCGGCAAGCCGTGCCAGTGACCAGTGGGTAGCAGGCAGTGGGCAGTTTTCTCATGCGCCGCAAACTGTAGCACAGCCATTCCTGTCTGTGCCCGCCTGCCGAATGGCATAATCGTACTCGTACACGTACCCGTACTCGTACACGATTTCACCTTCGCATTCACATCCTCGTGTACGGGAAACGTGTACCGCTCCGCTGTAAACGTGTACGATCTCCCGGCAAGCCGGCAAGGTAGGGCGCGTTTCTCCGCAAACCGCCGTGACTGAATGACTGTCAGACTCGAAGCCAAGATTATGCGAGTACGGAGCCTCGCGGTCCCAGGCAGCTGCCCGGATCACCCGATGCAATATTTTTGATTCTCAAAACCTATTGCAAAATATATAAAGTTTTTGCTAGACTTGGAAGTGAACACTCGGGATTTCCCTTGCTGAAGTTAGATCAGCAACCACATGCAGCTGACGGATGCGAAAACTTTTCGAATTACAACAAGTGACTGCCGTGAAGCCATATTTCTTCTTATCATTATGAGCGGTCTCAGCTAGACGGGGTGGATGAATATGATAATAGCACATCAATGTTTCAAGACAATAGTTGGACTTGTATTGCTCGCGGCAGGCGGAGCTGTTTTTTCTGCCATAAAACCGGGCCAGACAATTGAAGTCCGGGATTCGCAAACTTTGCGTGAGGCTCTGTCGGGCGCACGTCCGGGGACAACCATTCTGCTTGCGGCAGGTCGCTACGATTGCAATTTGCGAATCGAAGGCGTTAATGGAAGCCGAGACAACCCGATCGTAATTATGGCAGCCAACCCAGAGAATCCACCGCATTTCTCAGGCGGAAACCAGGCTATCCACTTTGTCAATTGCAATTACGTTACACTGCGCCATGCGAGAATCAGCGGATGCCGGATGAACGGGATCAATGCCGACGACAAGGGCAATTTAAAGACACCTTCACGAGGCATGAGTTTCGAGAATCTGATTATCGAGAACATCGGACCGAAAGGCAACCACGACGCTCTGAAGCTTTCAGGCCTGAGCGAGTTCGCAGTCAGGGACAGCACTTTTTCCGGCTGGGGAGGATCGGCAATCGATATGGTCGGATGCCATGACGGGATCATCGAGAATTGTCGTTTTCTCGGCAAGGAAGGGTTTTCTCAGGATAACGCCGTACAAACGAAAGGCGGCAGTGAACGCATTATCGTGCGACGCAACTTCTTCAAAAACGCAGGGCAACGCGCGGTCAATATTGGTGGAAGCACCGGTTTGGCCTTCTTCCGACCTGCTGTACGCGAATACGAAGCCAGAGGTATCAGGATTGAAGGCAACTACTTCGTCGGAAGCATTGCTCCGATCGCATACGTAACGGCAACGGACTGCCATGTTCGTTACAACACCATCATTCATCCAGAGAAATGGGTCTTGCGAATTTTGCAGGAACAACCTACGAACAACTTCCTGGCCTGCCAGCGCGGAGTGTTCGAGCACAACTTGATCGTATTCGACCGCCGTGTGACGGTGTTTGCCAATGTCGGATCCAATACCATGCCGGAAACCTTTTTGTTTCGAGATAACGCATGGTTTGACAGCCAGGGCGATCGCCGTCCCGTGCTGCCGGTTCCGGAGATTGACGGCATCATCCAGGTTGACCCCGACCTGGAGAACATGGAGAAAGAGTTTTCAACACCACGTACCCGGGATGTCCGCTTGCACAGCGTGGGAGCACATGCTTTCAGACCATAAAAGGCAGAGCCCAGTAAGTCGGACCAGTAAACAGTGGGCAGAGCTCGGGATCGGTATCGGTATCGCTATCGGATGCTGAGGGGCGAAGGGGGTGGGATTATCTCACGCAGAGCTGAGGGGTGCATAATCGTTCTCATTAACATTCACGTACTCGTACACGATTTCACCACTTTTATGGTCGTGTACGTGAAACGTGTACCGCTTCGCTGTGAAGGTGTACGAGGGGACCGGCAAGCCGAAACCGCGAGATATTTAACCACAAAAAACATGAAACTTCACGAAAGGCTCGGTTGCCACTTTACTGCTGCAAATTTTTACGCAGAGAAAACTGCTCACTACCCACTGGCCACTGAGCACTGCCCGAAGGGCTGGAGTCAGACAGATCGTACAGTTATGATGCAAAATCAAACATTACTTATGGACAAACTTGCACAGAATGTTACAATACGCTCCCAATTTTAACGGGGATCGAGTTCGGGCAGTCCAATTATCGACCCCCTGGCGGAGGTTGTTTTAATTGAAGATCAAAGTACCTAAAATTATTCAGGGGGGTATGGGTGTTGCTGTTTCTGACAGTCGCCTTGCACGTGCTGTTTCCATGGCTGGTCAACTCGGAGTTGTTTCCGGCACCGGGTTGACACAAATGTTCGCCCGCCGTCTCCAGGATGGAGATTTTACCGGAGAAGTGCGCCGTGCGTTGTCAAATTTTCCATTTCCCAAGATGGCACAGCGGATGCTGGATGTTTTCTATCAGCCTGAAGGTCGAGAAGAAAATCAGCCTTATAAAGCAGCAGAAAAAATAGAGATAAAAAGTAACCGTTGGGCTGATGAGCTTGGCATAATAGCCGGATTTGTCGAAATTTTTCTTGCAAAAGAGAATCATTCGAATCCTGTGGGCATCAATCTGCTTGAAAAAATACAGATCCCTCATCTGCCTATACTTTACGGCGCCATGCTTGCCGGCGTATCTGTAGTAATAATGGGGGCGGGTATTCCAACTGGTATTCCCGGAGCGCTTGATGCGATGGCGGAACACAAGCCTGCTTCCTATTGTATTCAGATTAAGGGAGCCACCTCCTGCACTGATTGCATACGCACTTTTGATCCTGCCGATTTTATCGAAGAAGGCTTTAGCGCAGGACCGCTTCTGAGACCTGATTTTCTGCCGATCATTTCTACAGACCTGCTTGCAACTATGTTGCTGCGCCAGGTACGGAACTCAACAATTGAAGGATTCATAGTTGAAAGCCATATAGCAGGAGGTCATAATGCACCTCCGCGAGGCAAAATGATACTTGATGATGAGGGGCAGCCTGTATATGGCGTTCGCGACACGGCGGACCTGCAAAACATAGCCAAACTGGGACTGCCGTTCTGGCTTGCGGGCGGCTATGGTTCGCATGCAAAGTTTCAGGAGGCTCTCGATTGCGGTGCTGCAGGCGTTCAGGTCGGAACTCCATTCGCATTGTGCAGGGAGTCCGGTTTTTCGGCACATGTAAAGCACGAGCTCATTTCAGCTGTATTGGCAGGAAAATCGAGAGTTTACACAGACCGGCTTGCCTCTCCCACAGGATATCCTTTCAAAGTGGCTGATGTATCGGGTACACTTTCCGAACCTGCTGTTTTTGAAAGTCGCAGGCGTGTTTGCGATCTTGGTCTTCTCCGGGAATATTATGTCAGGGAGAACGGCACCATTGGCTTCCGATGCGCCGCTGAGCCTGTTGAGGCATATGTTGCAAAAGGCGGGGATATAAACAACACTCACGGACGCAAATGCATTTGCAACGCATTGCTTTCCGCAGCAGGGAAGCCGCAGATTCGGGCTGATGGAACTTATGAGCCGGAAATAATCACGATTGGCGACGATGTAGTCAACATAGGCCTATTCTGCGCTGAAGGGAATACTGACTTCACCGCGATGCATGTGATTAAAACGATCCTGGGCTGAAGGTCCGGCAAGCCGGACCTCACAGACCTCTTAGAACTTACAAAGCTGCAAGAGCAGCGTTGTAATTGGGCTCAGCTGTTACTTCGGACACGTATTCCACGTGCAAAACTTTATTGTCTGCATCTAGAACAAATACAGCACGTGCAAGAAGTCCGTTCGCCTCCATGTAGACACCATACTTTTCAGCAAAATCACGATCTTTGAAGTCGCTTACAGTAATAACGTTATCAACTCCGGCAGCTCCGCACCAACGTGCCTGTGCAAACGGTAAATCCATGGAAATTGTAATGACAGTTACGTCCCTGAGCTGAGCCGCTTCTGCGTTGAATTTGCGTACTTCCATATCGCACACCGGTGTATAAAGTGAGGGAACTGCGAGGATAATTTTTTTACCCTCTACATCACTTAGTTTGAATCCTTCCAGGCTATTTGTTACAGCATCAAAATCGGGGGCTACTTGCCCTTTTTCAATTGTGCTACCTTTAAGTTTAACGGGATTTCCAGCAAATTTTACTTGCATACTTTTCTCCTTGCTATTTCATTTAACTTACATGCTGAAGACTGAAAGTTTATGCAGACCAACTTTAAAGCACGAATCCAGCACGCGAACAAGATACCCATGCGGAGAATCGTTCGTGCATTTAATTACTATTGATGCCTGCGGATCGGTTCGTGCTACCCGCCGCAACTGTGATTCCAGCTGTGTCTGAGTGAGGAGCGCACCATCAAAATAGAATCCATGTTCCCCGATTGAAACTGTAATTGGTTCTTTTATCTCATCGCTGGGGTTTGGATCGGGAGCCGGACGAAGAGCCTCGAGATTTGCCAGTATATCGTTTTCTTTTAACGTTACAATAAAGAAAATCAGAAGCTGGAAGACGCAGTCAATCATAGGCGTCATTTCAAGCTGGGGATTATCTCTGTTTGTTCGTTCTTTTTTTCGGTTTTGTGCCATGATAAACCTCCTGTGTGCGTTACCTGGAGCGCCTGCGCCGGGCAAAGAATTCTTTTTGTGCCGGTGTACGAGGGTCTTTGACTGCCACAAAGGAAACTTTGCCTATACCCTCATCCGTGCATACATCCATCACTCTTCGAATCATGACGTGATGCGCGCGAGTGTCGCCCCGTATCCAGACCTGAAAGGTGTTCCCCTGCCTGTTGCGGCGCCCGCGCACGATTCCACGCAATTGTTGAGTAGTAAGAGTCGCATTGTTGAGAGAAATCCGCCCTCTGCGGTTAACATCAATTACGAGTGCGCTGACATCTGACTCGGTGCCACTCTCTATTTCCGGTCCGCTTGGAGCAAGCTCCAGGCGGACATCTTCGTCCTTCATTTCAGAGACATTGATAGTGACAATGAAGAAGATCATCAATTGGAAGACGCAGTCAATCATGGGCGTCATATCTAGTGCTGATTCTTCGAGCTCTCTTTTTCTAGCCATTTAAAATTCTCCGAATTAATGGAGTAGCGCATATTCGCGCCACGTTACTCTGCAACAACTTCCACGTTGCGCAGATCTTTAATAAGTTCGGAAGTCAATGCTTCCATGTGGAGCACGATGCGGTTAGCTTTATTTCTGTAGAAGTAGAAAACAACTGTGCCCGGTATTGCGACACCGAGACCTGCTGCTGTTGTCCAGAGTGCCTGTGAAATGGCGAGAGCTAGCGCACCCATATCCGGAGTACCTCCTGCGAGATTCGAGAAGGCGAGAATCATACCCTGAACCGTACCGAGAAGACCGAACATCGTTGCAATATTTGCAATAACGGAAAGCCATGAAATATGCTGCATGAGCTTTTCAATTTCGATTCCGGCAGCAGTGCCGATTGCCTGTTCTATGATGTCGAACCCTTCTTCAACATGACTGAAACCGGCTTTGAGTATGCTTGCCATTGGAGTAGGGCTGTCTTCGCAAAACTGTATTGCCTTGATTATGTCGCCTTCTTTCATCGCCATTTCAACACTGTTGATAAGTTCCTGCGGCATAATTTTAGGTTCGCGGACGAGAATTCCGCAGTCAATGGCAAGATAGATCATCCATCCAAGACAGCCAAAGAGACAAAACCACAGCAGAGCACCGATAAATCCGGAACCGGTAAGTACCTGCCAGAATTGATTTGAACCACCAGATGATGCCTTGGAAGGAGCAGCGTCCGGACTGTCAATAATATCTCCCGTTGCTTCAACTGCCGGAGCAGCTCCGGCGTCTCCACCCAAATCCTGGGCATACGTAAAGCTAAAGGTTGATGTTAGAATTCCTGTTGCGACAAGCGACATAACAATTGTCTTCTTCATATTATCATTCTTTCGAGAACAGTTTATATTTTATGTTTATGTTTTTAAAAAAAATATTTTTATTAATTTCCGCCTCTCAATTTTTTGGCATATTCGCTATCTGCGTGACGTGAAAGCAACGTCTGTCGCATTTTATCAGCGTGCGACGTCTGGTGCAATTCATCAAACACTTCCGATGCTTTGTAGAGGGCTTCGGCATGTGGACCTTTCTCAGTAGAAAACAGGAGTGCAACGCGCAGGTAACCGTCCTTGAGCGCATCTCGCGATCTGCCTTCTTTTTTATACAGATCACCGCGGGCAATAAGAGCCATCGCCGCTACAGTCCTCGGAGCTGATGCCACTGCTTCGTCAAGCATTTTCTCGAGTCTACCACCGCCTGTTTTACCTGTTTCGAGCATGGCTTTCCAGTAAACCGGAGCCATTACCGATGTTGAACCGGCAGACAGCTTTTCCTTAATAATTTCTTCGCAGATTTTCAATGCTTCT
>JAAZFF010000200.1 GCA_012511845.1 Lentisphaerota bacterium | reverse complement strand
CCCTGTCCTCCCTGCGGACGTATGAAGACATGGCTGTAGCGCAGATGACCATCAGGATCGCAGGCTCCGGGACATCCCCCTCCTTTGTGACCTTATCCTTCAGACGTATGAGGTTCGCCGCGGCTTCATCCACCTTGGAATGCCCCATCTCGATCTTCACTGCAGCCCACCTTCCGTCATCCGCCTCGATGATCGCGTCTGCCTACAATCCGCTGCCGTCACGATAATGATAGACGTTCCCCCTGAAAGGTGCCGAATAGATGCACAGATCCCTGTAGCATAGCGATTCGAACATGAGCCCTGCGGCCTCAACATCCTTGAGAAGCGCTTTCGGTCCGATTCCGAGAGCCGCCACCGCAAGGGACGGATCCACGAAATGCCTTTTCGGGGATTTGCGCATGCGGATCTTCGATCGAATCCCCGGAAGCCAGGGTTCCTGCTCTTCGATGATGAACATCCTCTTCAGTGCGTCCAGATATCAGTATGCAGTAAGGGGAGATGCAGACAAATCAACATCTTTCACATCATTGATGAGAACCGATGTCCCTAATGAAACTGAATGTGGCGTCTAAAACAGTGGTGTCTAAAAAATGGAAAATAGTTGCCTGATCAACTGCATGCATTCATGCGGGTTTGTTTTGAAACGATCTTGATAGAACTCTCGGTTCATCAAATCAGTAAACATAGACTCGGGTTTTAATAAGATAGACGTCGTCATATCATTCATGCCGTATGCGGAAAGAACGGAGATGTATAAGGAGATAGAAAGAATCCGTAAAAGACCGCTTATCGTTTATGTTACCAGCACTCGCCAGGGCGGAAACGGCGGTCAGATGGGGTCAGATGTGATACCTGAGTTCTGTGAACTGATTAACACAATACCCAAATCAGAAAAAAAAGTAGATTTGTTGGTTGTGAGTCAGGGCGGAGACCCGATAGTGCCCTGGAGGATCATAGGTCTGCTCAGAGAAAGATTTCATAAGATTGCCGTTATAATCCCGTATACAGCTCAAAGCGCGGCTACAATACTCTCTTTTGGCGCAGATGAAATAATAATGCACCCGTTTGCGTGTCTCGGTCCGATAGACCCCCAGATAACAGATCTTACAAATCCTCAAAGACCGAGGATGTTTTCAGCGGAGGACCTCAAGTGTTTTGCTGAGTTCATGTCATCGGACATGAAGGTGTCTGATGCAGACTTCGGAAAAAACTCAATCGAATTATTGGGGCGTGTGCTGGATCCGCTTTCCATAGGTGCCGCTAAAAAAAGCATGAAGTTGTCTGAGAATCTCGCTAATAAATTGCTGTCATTGCATATGACTGACAAAGATAAGATCAATAACATAGTCGAAGAATACAACAACAAATCCCATCATGGTTACACGATAAGCAGAAGTGAAGCCAAATCTGCAGGATTGCCCGTGAAAAACCCAGATCCCAGATTAGAAAAACTGATGTGGGGCATATGGATGGATATTGAATCTGAGCTCAAATGCAGGGTCCCGTTTCATCCGCCGGGTTTATTGCTCGGTAAAACAAACGCACAGGGTGTGCCATTGCAGTCTGCAAGAGAAAATACGGATATTGCCGTGTTAGAATCAAAAGATTTAAAATGCACGTGCAGGGTTCAGACTATGGTATCATTCACACAGGTTGTGCCTATGGGGATCAATACTCCTCAGATAAACATAGCAGTGGATGTGGTGCCGCTCGGATGGGACAGGGAAAGAAGAGGTGACATTCAATGACGTATATCCAGGGAACCAGTTACTCGTCGGCATCAGAGTCCGTTAGTTACGTTGCTGTGTCTTATGTCCATACGTTGCCTGTGATAGAAGAGTCTGTATTGTCAGATGAAGACAGGAAGAAACTGGAATACGCTCTCAGAAAGCACAAGCGTGGACTGGAACTGCTGAGTCAATAAACCTTAACCGATTTTATTAATATTATTCCTTAACCACCTCTCCGTGCATTCTAAATTTCCGTCCGGCGCACTGATCTTTCTCACGGCATCGTTCAGTTCTTCTGCAGTAACGTTGATCGAGTAATCGGCTCCCAGAACTAATTCGGCAACCAGGACTGCGGTCCGTTTATTACCATCAACGAAAGGATGACGATTCGCAATATTGAAAAGCAGAAATGATGCCTGTTTGACCGAGTCCCGGATTATGTTGGACCTGTCCGCGATGAAAAATAAGGTGGCCTCGTCTCTGACAAGATTCATTAGATCCGTCTCATCTTCTTTACCTGACAATATAGCCGCCATATGCACTTCTTTAATCAGCTCAACAGAGATTTTTGAGGCCATATCTTCCACAGCATAATTTCTGAATGATATTGATATCAAGTATCATGTTATAATTTTTCATACTGCTGCTCGTCCAAACTCAGATTCCAACGCAGTTGTATTTTTGATCAAGACAAACGGATAATCTTACAACTGCGAAAAAATACATTATTCTGAACTCATGAGCGTCGAAGTCAGATTGGAAAATGACTAGAAACAGATGTAAAATATCAAAATTGAATCCAAGACCTGCTTGCCCGGCCCCAGATTTCTGCGATCTCCTTCACAGACGTGCGATGTCGCGGCAGCATCACAAAGAATTATAAGGAACGAAGGTTCCGGGATATCTCCCGCTTTCACACGGTT
>JAAZFF010000199.1 GCA_012511845.1 Lentisphaerota bacterium | reverse complement strand
TTTCCGCTCAAGAGATCGTCACAAGTATCAGTCAATTACGCGCATCACTTCTCCAATTGCAGCCATCATCAAAAATATCTTCAGATACGAAAAAAATCGGCAGTATTTAAAAAAGATTTCTTTCAACCGACCTATAATGTCTTTTGCAGAACGCATCTTTATTTCCATTTCTGCGGATCCGGACAGACTCGGTAAAGAGCTCGAATGGCTTGCCAAAATAGGTTGCATCGGTGTACACGTCCGCCTCTATGCGCATGATTCTCCCGCTGTCACCGAATTTAAAAAACATGCCGTTCGTCGTCTCAAAAACCTCAACTACGCTGTTACAATATCTCTCGTTCAGGATCGTCGCACATCTGCCAACCCAGAACTGTGGGAGGAATTCTGTTGCGATATCCTCGACTCTGTTCGCGATATAGTTATGTGGGTCGAATACCTGCATGCGATCAATCGTGTAAAATGGGGAATATGGAATCTTAACGAACTGGAGGCCCTGCTGGCACTGCTCCCTTCACTTTCCGAGAAATACCGTGATGTTACCTTCATTGCTCCGTCAGTAATCGACTTCGAATGGGACTACATGGCAGCCGCACTCGAACGATTCCCCGCCGATGCCAAAATAAGCGCACTTTCAACTCACCTCTATGTAGACCGCCGTGGTGCCCCCGAATCATACCAGGGCAAATTCAATGCCCTCGGCAAGCTCCAGCTCCTGCGCGCCATGGCACTCTCCTGTGAGAACTTTCAGGAAAATCTCATAGTATCCGAATTCAACTGGCCGCTTCTCGGCACACGCGAATGGTCACCCGTAGGCTCACCGTACGTCTCCCCCGGAGAACGGAAAAACGATCCGAGCGTATCGGAAAAAGATGCCGCAATATTCACCATGAGATATATTTTCATCGGACTCTGCTCCGGCATGGCAGAATCAATGGTATTCTGGTCGCTGGCAGCACACGGCTTCGGACTCGTTGATCCCGGTACAAATCCTGAAGCACCCTGGCGCGGGCGCCCCGCATTCCGCGCCCTGAAATTCTTTTTCAAACTTTTCAGGCATGGCCATTACACTAAAGCTATCCTTAAGGGAGAAAAGGATGCCTGGATGATGCAGTTTGTTTCAGGCGAAGGCGACAATATAGCAGTCGCATGGTCGTCTTCCAAAACAGACGCCCACGAACCGCTCCCGCCCATTCCGTTCAAATATTCAAAAGTTTACAACCTGTACGGCGAAGAAATACAAAAGCCAGCTTCTCTGGGCGCCGACCCTATTTACATCACTTGAGCAGTCAAATATTATCGCAGAAACAATGAAAAACTTTCGCTTCAATATTCTTCCAACCTTGCTCCCGGCATTACTTTTCCTGCTGAACGGCAGTTTCGTATGCGCTGATGGTATTGTGCTCGATTATAATTTTTCTGAACCTCAAATAATCGACGGCGAAGACTTCTGCAATGTATACATCCCCGAATGCCGGTCTAAAACAGAAGCCGGCAAACCTGTTCTCCCATTCTTCACGGCACGCATCCTCCTGCCGCAGGGCGCCAGACTCAACTTCGTAAGTTCGTCTTCAAAAAAACATGAACTTATTATTAACCTCAAACAGCCTGTTCAGTTTGGTCGCTCTCCTATATCAGATGGGATAAGCGCTAATCCCGGGGCAGACTCACCCGACCCGACTGTGTATTCCGGCAAAGACTCCTACCCATCAGAAAATGCCCGCCTCATCTCCGTCCAGCGTCTCCATGGCCGCGACATAGCACTCATTGCCGTTTATCCGGTGCTTTACGAACCTGCAAACTCCAGACTGCGATTCAACACACAGATTACAGTCAACCTCTCGCTTGAAAATCCTCCATACAAAACAGCATCGCTCCCCGAAGTCACAAACTATGACCGTTTCCAGGAAGTAATGGAATTTGTCGATAACCCGGAAACACACGAACCGCACTTTAACATTGCAGCAATGTTCCCATCAGAAGATCCGGCTTCTCCTGTATACGACTACCTTATCATCACAACCGAGGCTCTGTCGGATGCGTTTACCCCTCTCGCACAGCATAAGGAAAATGCAGGTCTATCGGTAAAAATTTCAACAGTCGAAGAAATCCTCTCAACGTGGCAGGGTACAGACTCTGCCACCTCCCTGAGGCAGCACATCGCCCACGCCTACACAAACTGGAACACGAAATACGTACTCCTCGGTGGCGGAGTGGGGACTGTACCACACCGGACAGCTTACGGCAATGTAAACGTCACAACAAAGAACATCCCGTGCGACGTGTACTTCGCCTGCCTCGACGGTTCATGGAATTCAAACGGCAACGATATCTGGGGAGAACCTGATGACGGTGAAAACGGTGGAGATGTCGACTTGCTGGCAGAAGTTATTGTTGGTCGGGCACTCGTAAACACACCGGCAGAGGCTTCAGCCTTCGTGGAAAAAACAATCCGCTACGAATTGGACGAACATACAAACGCCGAACACGCCCTGCTCGCCGGTGAAGATCTTGGAAACGGAATCCACGGAGGAGCCGCACTCGACAAACTACTCCCGTCCCTCGAAAACTATGCCGTGAACAGACTCGACGACAGGTACGCTCCATCCGGCAGCTGGACAGGTGCAGAAGCGCTCCAGCTCCTTAACGCTTCCCCGCATATCGTTGCGCATACAGGGCATGCCAACGTGCAACACGCCCTCCGTTTGAATAATTCATCTCTTTCGAATCTTTCGAATACATCACCATTTATCGTTGCAGGCACCGGCTGCCACTCAGGCAATTTCACCCATACCGGTAAGTGCTTTGCGCAGGCGATAACAACCGGCTCACCGCATGGCGCTGCCCTTGCAATCATGAACACCGATCTCGGATGGTACGGAAACAACCCTGGAACGGAGTGGATGTTCAGCGGTGAATTCATGATGCGCTTCTTCAGCCGTCTCCTCACAAAAAATGAACAGGGAATTGCCACCGCTTTCATAAAATCGCGTGAGGAAATGCTGGGCATGATTGAAACCGGCGGCAACATGCCTTACAGATGGTGCTTTTTTACATTCACATTTTTTGGAGACCCGCACACTGCACTAAAATACGATTCCCTCAGTGTTTCATCAAACACACCTCTTTCAGTATCCGGCTACGCCGGCGGACCGCTGTCTTCCTCCAGTTTAATTTATACAATCACAAACTCAGGCACAGGAACCCTCAGCTGGGCAGCCTCGTCGTCAGCCGACTGGCTTGAAGTCTCCCCCTCCGACGGCACAATCACATCCGGAGTAACCACAAATATTTCAGTAACCCTCACGTCACTCGCTGAAACACTTCCTCCCGGAAAATATACGGCAGCGGTTTGCATCTCAAACACACTCACCGGTTTTACTACTGTCACTCCGGCATTTCTAAATCTTTCGGGAAACATTTCTTTCCTTACGGAAACATCAGAAGTACTCGAAGATGCAGACGCCATTGTTACGCTCGAAGTTATACGCCACTGGCATACGAATCTTTTAGCAAGCGTTGACTACTCAACAATGGATATAAGTGCAACTGCCGGGGAAGATTATACTGCAAGCTCAGGCACACTCCACTTTCAGCCGGGAGAAACATCAGCGCAAATCACCATACCGATTCTCGATGATGATATATCCGAACTGACAGAAACTTTCGCCGTAATACTGTCCAACGCAACGGGCACTCACGCTTATCTCGAAGCACCCGCAACGAACATCGTTACAATACTCGATAACGACTGGCATACCCACTTCAGCGTCAACGTTGCTGAAAACAAACAACGTGTAGGCGAGCCGTTCAATATTTCTGCAACTGCCCGCACTGCCACGGGAAACACATACACACTATTCGAAGAAGAATGCGTTTTGTATGGGCTAATCAATGAACCTGTTATTCACGACACTCCTTTCGCCACAAATACATGGGATTATCCCCTTTCTGCATATAAAGCTGATGGACGCACCCAGTCGATCTACTCCCCTGACGATGTTGGAGGCCCCGGCCTTATTACAGCTCTGTCGATAAGGCTTCGGCAAGTGTATAAACACCCGCTCTCAAACTGGACAATACGCCTCAAACACACACCGCATGCAGAGTATGGACCCTACACCGGATGGGAAACAAACGACTGGACTGTCGCCCTCCAGACAAACATCACGTTTCAAGGCGCAGGGTGGCAGAGTCTCGACCTTGCCACACCGTTTCTCTACAACGGAAAAGATCACCTCATGGTTGACTTCAGCTTCAACAATGAAAAGGGAACGAGTAGCGGTAACTGCTATGCTGCTATCACCGAAACTTATCAGACGCTCTTTTACTCGAGCGACAACGTATACGGCGATCCTCTGCTGTGGAATGAAACGATGACGAAAGGCTATATTGCGACAGTACTGCCCGGTGTACGTTTCACACGCTACAAAGAGCTTCCATCGGAACCTCCCGTAATCGGTACTTTTGCGGATGGTGAATGGACGGGATTAGCAACAGTATTGAGTCCCTCTACAAATGCTGTTCTGTATATAAACGACCTCAACGGACATGGAGGCTTCAGCGAACCGATAGAAGTTTCGTGGCGCAGCTTCGCGGAGTATCTCGAATTTTACGGACTGCCAACAGACGGCTCTGCCGATAACATTGACTCAGACGGTGATTCATTTACCAACTTCGAAGAGTGGCTGGCGGGAACAGATCCCACTGATGCTACATCGTTCCTTTCGATAGAAGAGTTCAAGATTCAATCCGATGGCAGTACACAAATCAAATGGAAGAGCATCCCTGGTAAAGTATACGATATAGAAAGCGCATCATCTATTGAACAAGGAGGAACATTCAGCACGACAGTTTCAAATATACTGAGCCGCGGATACAGTACAGTGGAAACAGTTGAGACTAATTCGCCGGCAAATTCACAGTTCTACAGAATACGCCTTCGAACTGAAAACTCTGATCTGTAGGGTGCGGCCCGGCAAGCCGGACAGTGATTAGTGGGTAGAGGGTAGTTTGCTTGTGCGCCGCGCCCCTTAGCCCAACTTTCGCACTTATAGCTGTAACTCATTGTAAATAAGGCATTTGACTTTTAAGGCACTACAAAGTTGCCTGGTTTTGACATCTTAGATTTGTTTCTTCTCTATCACCGTACGGTTCCCG
>JAAZFF010000198.1 GCA_012511845.1 Lentisphaerota bacterium | reverse complement strand
TAAGATACTCTGGAACGCAGATGCTCTGCAGGGTTATGGTTGAGGCGACTTCACAAGAAATTGCAGAAAGTATTTGCAATGAAATTTCTGCTGAAGTAGATAAAGCAATTGGATTAAAAAAGAAGGAAACAAATAAAGGTTCTAACGAATGAAAGTTCTACTCGATGCTCGTACTGCTACATCTCAATTTCCAGGCACTGGACGTTATACCATCGAACTTGCAGCCGCACTTAGTGAACTTTTCTCAAAAACAGGCGATGAACTGGTTTTGATAATTAACCAGGATGCCGAGGAACAGTTCCGAAAAATAAAAAATGCAAGAATCATTAAAACTACTGATACACCTAATTCTGCAGAATGCTCAACCGTTGTAGCCTCGATGGCTAAAGAATTGCAGGTTGATGTTTATCACACGCCAAATCGTGTTTGCATCCCGCCGGCATTTATGCCTACAGTCCTTACAGTACACGATTGCGCTCCGCTGCGGTGCCCGTATGAAAACAGATTGCAGGAACGTATAGCTTACACAGCCTCAATGAAATATGCCCTTGCAACATGCAGTGCTGTTATAGTTGTTTCCGAGGCAACATGCCGTGATGTATCTGAACTGTTTCCGGAGGCAAAAGGAAAAATTACTGTAGTCCGCCATGGGGTCAGTCCGGCTTTCAAACCGACAACGCATCAAATGAGAAAAGCGGTTATGGAAAAATATGGATACTCCTCCCCTTCCCTGCTTTTCATAGGAAATAATCAGAGGCACAAAAACCTTATAGAGCTATTCAGCGGTTTTGCCAGAGCGCAGGGTCTGATACATGGTGTAAAACTTGTACTTGCCGGATACGGATGTACGCCGCTCCAACGGCATGAACGGAGAATGAACGAGTTGGGAATTACAGAATTTGTAAACTGGATTGGAGAGATTGATGAAGAAGATTTACCATCTCTTATCGGCTCTGCCACCGCATTTGTAATGCCAAGCCTTTACGAGGGGTTTGGTCTGACAATAGTCGAAGCTATGGCGTGCGGAACGCCGGTGGCGTGTTCAGACTTAAAAGTTTTTCATGAAATTGCACATGATTGCGCAACTTTCTTTAATCCGGAAGATCCTAAATCCATTGCCCAGGCTCTGGTAACTGTTGCAACTGATAATATAGTTAGAAACAGAAACAGAGCGCTGGCTCTTGAACGAGTCCGCTCCCTGAAGTGGGATACAGTAGCTGAACAGACGCGCAGCGTTTATGAAAATGCTATCAATGTTTTTAAAAACCAACATAAGAAAAGCTTACCATGAAGCAAAAATTTGTTCTGATAATATCTCTGGCAGCCGGACTTTTAGCTGCAGTACTCGCTTATATTTGGCTCAATTCAAAGAAAGCTGAATTTGATCGGGAATATGCCAAGCTTATGGGAAGGGGAAAAGCTTCTGTTGTAGCTTCTGATGCCGCCCTGCCCGTAGGAACCGTTATTGAAAATAGCGATATAGGAATCATGAAAATAGATCTGGCGGCAGTTACTGATGATCACATTCTGGAAAAGGATGCAATGAGAGTAATTGGAAGAAAACTCATTTATTCTACAGGTTCACGTACGCCGCTCCTGTGGACTTATCTTGATGGTGGCAAACAACGCTTTAGAACGCTTTCAGATGATATCCAGCAGGGAATGCGTGCTGTGTCAATACCTGTATCGGGTGCTTCGGGAGTCTCAGGCATGTTAAGACCAAATGACAGTGTTGACGTTTTAGGCTCATTCGTGCTTAACTCAGCTCCTGGAACTCCCCTGATTGAGGCTGAAATGGTCACGTTAACAGTTCTTCAAAATGTTACCGTTTTAGCAGTAGGCGATAGAACAGTCAGGTCGCAGGTAGATTCCCGTTCTGCTTCAAATTACGGTACAGTAACGCTGCATGTGACACCGCGTGAAGCAGAGGTACTAGTCTTTGCTCAACAAATGCGGGGAAAACTTTTCCTGACTTTACGCAACTCCACCGATGTATACTTTGAGGAAGAATTGCCACGTGTAGACTTTAACAAGATAGAAACAGAACTGCAGGATCTGAATGAAGTCAGACAAACAAGAATAAGAAATACAAAGCGTTCTTCTGTACGATAGGCATAACAAACGAATGATAGTACTAAGAATAAATAAAGATGGCAAAGAAGAGGATAAACTTGTTCTCGAAGATGGCGTCTATATAATTGGTCGCAGTGAGAGATGCCACATAAACTTGCCTGACAGCGATGTCAGTGGGCGTCATGCAATCCTCACAATAAGCAACAGGGAATGCAGTCTATCCGACTTCGGTTCTCAAAACGGAACGTTCGTAAACTCATCTGTAATTGACAGCGAAACACCTGTTGACTGCGATTCCATAATACACATTGGACCGTATGAATTACGTCTGCATAGAGAGGAAGAAGCCCGGGAAGATGAAGTACCTCCTGTAGAGGAAATTACCAGGCAATCAGAGGTTTTTGAGACAGCAACACAAGAGACGACTAAGCCGGAAGCAATAGAGCCGGAACCGGTTGAAACAAAGCTTTCAGTGGAAGTTCAGGAATACCACCCGCATCCGTCAAGCACAGGTTTTTCACAGGAAATCGACATCATGCC
>JAAZFF010000197.1 GCA_012511845.1 Lentisphaerota bacterium | reverse complement strand
CATCGAATTCGAACTCATCTCCGCCGGTGGCCAATTCCCCGGCAATGGAGTCTACTGACACAATTGTCAGCATGGACAGAACCCATGTGACAATAAGGCTTCTCACAGCAAGACGGAACATCCCTGTACCGAAATTTGTTTTGCGCGTTATGCTCATTATTGTTCTCCTTTGTTGTTTTGTTTTTATGTATTACTCAAATATTATCTCGCCCCATGAAGACGGAATAAACCATGCTTCGGAGGTTAAATCATTTACCAGATTTGTATCACGATTAGCCCAGTAAGTTCGTGCAACGTTGATAGTTCCCGTTGTATCGGATGATATAAACCCGAAGTCACCCCGCATTTTCATACCCTTTTCAGGCTTGAAACCAAGTACGGAAAGCGGGAGTGCCGCCTCGACGACGTACTGACGATCGGTTTTCGTAACACTCACCTGTGCGTCTTTCATGATTTCCAGCCGTTCATATATCCGCGTCATCACCGGTGATACGTAGGTGTAAGCAGACTCTTTTTCCGCTGTAGGGTCAACAGGTTTCATATGCACTACTACGGGCTTGCCATCCATCTGGCTTATCAATATGCGCATATCTGACGGTCCCGGCTCGCGACGTTTGGCAGGTTCTTCAGCGCCAATCTGAAGATCCACAGCATCTCCCGTCTTGAATAACCGAGTAAAATCTTTTCCGCCATTTATCCACGGTGAATCATCCTGTATGGAGTATACAACGTACAGATTATCATCATCGTACGCCATACGCACCGTTCCCTTAAACGGATAACCAACACGATCCACAGTCAATGCAGGCATATCTTCCCAGTCATTATCGAGTCCGTCTATTACCGGTGCTGAATCGAAGCGTTGCACAGTATAAACCTTTGCAGACTCTTCAGGTCCTGCACGGCGTACGTTATCACGATTCGCCTCTGCAAGCATTTCCTCGGAAATCACGATATCGCCCGCATCAAAGCGCTGGACTGTGTCAAGCCCTGTTACAGTGAGAATCATTGCTGCCTCACGCGGGAACCCGACGGTCATGCGAATAACACCATCCGCCTGCTTGCCGAACCAGCCATTGAACGGCTCTCCTTTGTGGGAGAAGTTCTCCATTGGAGCGCCTACGAGTGCCTCTTCATTATCGGGAAGAGCTTCGGAAGGCAAACGTCCGTCATTGAACATCGCACCCACGAACAGCCCGTCGGTCGTCATGAAATAATCTTGCCCCAGATTACCGCATATCAGAAATATCTTGCCGACATCATCATTCACGTGGGTAACGCCCACTATCTTAAGCGGACCGACAATATCTCCCGGGAACGGTATTGGAGATCTATGAGATCCATGCACTCTGGGATAAGGGTTCGGATACTCCCACAGAACATTACCATTACTCGTATCAATACCTGCCAGTCGACTGGCTCTCGGATAGTCCTTAGTGCTAAGGCACAGCAACAAATCTTCTTCAGGAACTTCTATCAAATCTCCCTTGTCATCGACTCCAAGGGGTTCGAGGCTTTCTCGCGAATAGATCGGCGCACCGCTATCACTGAAGCCTGTCGGGCGGTAACGATAGATCCCGTCGACATAAAATACAAAATCCTGTGTAACACGCTCCCCCCCAACCACTGCCCATCGGAATAGGAACCTCTATCTCGGCTGGACCTTTGCGTGGCTTGTCGAGCTTTATTATATCGCATTCGTCGAATTGAACCCTGCCGTCACCATTTGTATCGTTCCAGATAACAGCATCGAAGGGATGTAGTCCTGCAAATTCTCCGGAAGGCTCTTCAATTGTTTTACGGCTTTTCCTGTCAACAGAGCCGCTTATCTGCCCTACAGTTGTAACGGCTGAAACAGGCTGCCACCCGTTTTCTGTTTCCATGAAAAACTTGTATCCCTCAAAGTCACGGTAGGGAGGCACGAACATGTATTCGTTCAACTTTCCGTTGACCTCTGCAGAGAAACGTTGCGGATGAGCGAACTCTCCTATCGAAAACGAATTTCCTCCGGGACCGATATAGAAGCACTCTCCCTCAACATCAGGGTCAGGATTCCAGAGTATTCTGGAAACCTCCCAGCTTCGGTTGGCTTTATCAAGTTTCAGCTCAATAGGTCCGACGTATGCCACAGACGGATCGCTGTCGTGCAGGTAACATCTAGTTCCGGCGTAAGCAGTATTGCCGATATAATCGTGAACCAGTCCGCCTTCGGGATTCCAGACGGATACACGCCGCGGGAGACTTCCTTTTTCCACGACCCAGATCTGACCTTTTGAATCTGCTGCCACTGAACTCACTTCACCAATCGCATCTCGATCAAACTCTCCCCTGATGGCACGGCCGCCGCGTTTTCCACACGTTCCGATCTGCTTTCCTTCCGTGGTGTATATTTTAATTTGCCTGTCAGGTCCTGCATCAGCAACTACAATATTTCCCTGCTGATCAACAGCAATGGCTGATACTGCAGCAAGCCCGGGCAGAGGCAGTGGTTTCAGCTTCCCGTTATCAGTGTTTATCGAATATACGATCTTTCCGTCGGTGCCGTATAGTGCATCGTCGGGCGAGACAGCGACAGCTGTTAATCGTCCTGTTTTTACAGGCTGATTCTTCACTTCTGCTGTCTTTTTATCAATCATTACAAGTGTGCTCTCCGATATTTCGTCAGAGTCCTTTTCGTGCAGCAGGATTATAAGTGAATCGGAGTCGGCTACTATCCCGACAGGTTTGAAAACGTCTGTGTCGAAAAGCTTTTCCAGCGGATACTCAAATGGCAGCTCTTCACCATCCCGTACGAAAGGAATATAGGAACCCTTGTTTTTATCCATCTTAACGATGACGTCTTCATTTATATACCAGCCGATGGGCATGCCGTAAATAAAGTTCTCAT
>JAAZFF010000018.1 GCA_012511845.1 Lentisphaerota bacterium | reverse complement strand
GGGATGATTCTCTCAAAGGGTCACGTGACAGAGATCGTTACAGAGACGCACCGAAAACAAGAGATGACTCATCTCCAAGACCCTTTTCAGCAGAAAGTGATAGACGTCAATCATATCGTGATGACTCACAGCGAAAAGGTCCGCACCGCCAACGCAGCAGCAGGGCAGGTGGTCACCGGTCGCAGTCGTCACTATCTGAACTTCCATACGATATTCGTTTTCTCCCGGGAAAAAAAGAACTTACAGGTATAGCTGAAAAAGTATTGACTGCCCGCAGAGCTTTTCCATTACGCGATCTTGTAAGACTTTTCTTTAAAAATCCGGAGTTTACAGAAGTCCGTTTAGCATTCAATGATGAAAATCAGGATAAGTCTTTCTATCGTTGTACTAAATGCAACTGGTTTGCAATGAGTGAAGAGGAGGCGCGATCTCATCTTCTGACTGCCCATTTTGCAGAATATTTTGATTCCGAGGAACAGGAAATTGATCCTCCAAGCGGCAACTTTGTTTCTGTGGCACGTTGCGGATTAAGCGGTAAATTGCTGGCTCCACCTAACCATCATAGCTACAACTTGAAAATTCAACAAATGCTGCGCACAGAATTTGCAGGGATGGATGCCGAGGAATACAGGGCGCGTATAGAGATTATCAGCGATCCGGAAATGATAGAACAATGGCGCAACGAAAGTTCCAAAGTAATCGCATATTTTTTAAAAGAACGAAAATCTTCCAAGAAGAAGCGAAGACGCAAACAGGCTGCCAAGCACGAGGAAAGCAAGGTTGAAGAAACTGTACTGCAGGAAGAAAATGCAGAAGATTCTGAACCGAACACTTCAGAGGAAGTTATCGCTGTTCCAGAAGAGCAATATGATTCCGAACAGGAAGCCGGGCAGGCTCAGGAATCAGATATTGTGCAGGAAACTTCCGTTGAACAGATACATGATGAATCCGATATCGACAGTAATGCCGCAGAGAGTGATACTGAAATCGAATCGGAGGGGGAACAGGAGTCAATATCTGATGAGTCTGACGCCGGGCAGGAACAAGCAAAGCGCATGAGTCAGGAAGAAGCAGAAACGTACTTCTTCGAGAATATTGCCGGAAATTTTATCAGGGCTGCTCGTCAGGTAACTGTTTCAAATGCAGTTTCGAAAGCACTCTCCGACAAATCGCTTCTTGACTCCATCGGTCGTGCATGGGATAGAGAGCAGGCGATCCAGACAGCTTCCCTGTTTTTTGCAATTCGTGGAGGATTACGAAGCAGAAAATTATTTACTTTTCGCACGATAAGTCCGCGAGGTGAAGAATTCGTTTACCATAAACAGCCTACAATGCTTGATGTGGAACATGCAGTTCCCTCCCTGAAGAAAATAATTGATTATATAAAGGAAAACAAAGGCTGCACCAGAAATGAAATGCTTTCAGAACTTATCACGGACTCTACGCCGCAAGATGAGACTGATGAAATTCAAAAACAGGTTGCATTCGTTACAGAACGCGGCTATGTAATCGAGTACTTTAATGGAGTGCTGGCTCTGCCGGAAGAATATCCATATTTTTCCAAACCTCGCAAACCGAAGAAAGCTGATAAAATAGAATCTGAATCTGCAACAGTTGAGAAACCTGTAGAAGAAGTTTCGGAAGAAACAAAAGAATCAGAGCCTTCCACTGAGGTTGCCCTCGAAGAAGGCAAGGTTGCTGAAGATGTTGTAGAGCCTGTTGCTGAAGCAGTGTCTGATGAAGCTCAACCGGCTGATGAGACAACAGATGCACCTGTTGAAACGAAACCTGCAGAAGAGCCTCAGGCTGAAAATGCGGAGGAAAAACCAGCTGAAACAGAACTTGAGGAAGGCACAGGTAATGAAGAGTCTGCAGCAGTAGAAGCTACGGAACCTGTTCAAGAAACTGAAACTTCGGAGTCAAAATAAAATGGCAGCAAAAGATAAAGCAGCAATTCAACTTGGTCTTCGTTCACTGGAGCTTTCTTTTGCAGGACCTGTGGCACGATCTGCGACAGCAAACCATACCGTTACCGTAGAACTGGTGTGGCCCAGGATAGGTATAGCCACGAGATCTCATACCAGGGTAGTAAAACTGGCGGGAAATTCTCTTGTGGTAAGTCCTGACGACTGGATTGGGAGCATTCTGTTGAAAGAGAATGTTACAGGCAAGTTTGCAATAAAAATAAGTATTTCACAGGCACTTACAGATCCTGAAGTTGACGAACTTATGCGCAAAGTCGCTAAAAAAACAGTATCCCTGATCGCTGATGCAGTGGAGGATGGGGTGGGCGGTTCAATTGGAAAGGTGGCAGCAATTCCAATTGATTATCTGGCGGCACTCGTAGGAAGTTCCAAGTGGCGCCCCGTTGCCGAAGCAACTGCTTTGCTTAACACAATAGAGTTTACAGAAACAGGGGGGTGTGTACTGACCCTGCCACTTCAATGTCCGGGAAAATTTACAAAGACTCGCAAAAGCTCTGCCGGAAAGCGCGATGTGCAGCAGACAATCATAAAAGCGGGAGATCCGAATGGTACGGCAGTTCTGTTTCTTGAGACACTCTGACAATGCTTGAAAGTTTTTTTATTGTAGGGCAGCAGGTAGTTGTTCTGTTCCTGCTTATTTTTCTAGGCTATTTTTGTTCCAAGGCAAAGCTTCTTAACCAACCTACCATCAGCGGAATAACAAATCTTGTTCTTTATATTGTAACTCCGTGTATTCTGATAACATCTTTTCAGAGAGAATTTGACGTTCTAATGCTGGGCAACTTGGGAATTGCCCTGCTCATTGCAACCGGCTTTCACCTGCTGAACATACTATTTGCCCACCTGTTTGTTCATGATCCGCAGATGAGACGACAGAGGGTTCTGCGTTTCGGGGTTATTTTTTCAAACGCCGGCTATATGTCGTTACCTTTGCAGGATGCGATTTTAGGAGCTGACGGCGTTTTTTACGGAGCAGCCGTTATAGCTGTGTTCAATCTGCTTGCGTGGACGTACGGACTTGTGCTTATGGGGGGCGATATCAAATTGATAAGCCTGCGCAATCTTGTTCTTAACCCGGTCGTAACAGGAGTGTCAATTGGTCTTGTCCTTTTCCTCCTGTCGATAAATCTCCCATATATAATAAAAGAGCCGATGCAGATGATGGCGGCACTGAATACACCTTTGCCGATGCTCGTAATCGGATTTTACCTGGCAGAGTCGCAGATTGTTCATGTATTGACCGATCTTAATGTTTATCTCGTATTATTTCTCCGGCTTCTTGCTGTGCCCCTCATAATGCTGGCTATAGTTAAAATGGCAGGAGTGACAGATCATACGATGATCGTTGCATGTGTTATAGCTGCAAGCGCGCCCTGTGCAGCGATGACTACCATGTTTGCGTCGAAGTTTAATCAGGATACAGAGCTCTCCGTAGGGATTGTATCCTTCTCAACTATTGTCTCAATAGTAACAATGCCGCTCGTTGTGGGGTTGGCACGATACTTGACCATGTAAAATGCTTGAAAGTTTTTTAGTTGTAGGTCAACAGGTGGCAGTACTTTTTATCCTGGTCTTTACAGGATACTTGTGCGCAAAATCCGGATTTTTCAGTCATACAACGGTTATGGGTCTGACAAACCTTATAATGTATGTTGTTACGCCTTGCATAATAATTCTTTCATTTCAACGCGAGTTTGATGCGGGAATGCTGGGAGCATTGGGTGTAGCATCGCTTATTGCCGCAGGATTTCACCTCCTCGGGATACTTCTGGCGCATTCGCTGATAAGGGACAAGGTAGCGCGCCGGCGCAGGGTGTTGCGCTTCGGCGTTGTCTTTTCAAATGCCGGTACGATGTCACTGCCCCTGCAGCAGGCTATTCTGGGGCTCGACGGAGTGTTTTACGGTGCCGCTGTAATAGCTGTTTTCAATTTGGTATTATGGACTTACGGGCTTGTTCTCATGAGTGGTGATACAAAAAAAAATGAGTTTAGGAAGCCTTTTGCTAAATCCCGGTTTGATAGGGATATTCGTTGGTCTTTTGTTTTATATCTTCTCAGTGAATCTTCATTACGTCTTCAAAGAGCCTCTGAGAATGATTTCTGCTTTGAATACTCCTTTACCCATGCTTGTAATAGGTTTTTATCTGGCGAAGTCTGAAATAGTTTCTGTGCCCAGAGATTTTAATGTGTATCTTGTAATGTTCCTGCGTCTTGTTGTTGTTCCATCTGTTTTGCTTTTTATTCTGATGTTAATTGGTGTGAATGACAGAACAATGGTTGTAGCATGTGTTATCGCTGCAAGTGCTCCCTGTGCTGCCACCACCACAATGTTTTCAGCAAAATTCGGGCAGGATACAGAACTGTCGGTAAAACTCGTTTCTTTTTCAAATGTAGTATCGGTTATAACAATGCCGCTCGTGGTCGGTACTGCAAGGTTTTTGACTTTGTGATCTGTGACTGCTAGAATGAGCGCATCAAGATATGAGAAAAGCAATTTTTAAATTAATTATTTCTGCAGGCATATCCTTTTTGGTTCTATACCTGCTGTACCTTGCTGTCACTCGCAGTGGCGGGGAACTGAGTGTATCAACAATTATAAACTGTATCAGAAATGCTGTCTGGCCCCTTGTGGCAGTGTATGCACTCTGCCACATTGCCCAGACGTTCATCAGGGCAGTACGTGCAAGGATGCTTCTGAAAGCAGGAGCGGCCGAAGATGAGGTTGACAACATTCCGGGGTTTGGGCATGTTTCACTCGTAATGTTTGTACGTGGAGCCTGTGTTGATATGGTGCCGATGCGTGTCGGTGAATTAAGCTATGTTGCAATGCTGAATATGGGATACAATGTGTCTGTGGCAAATTGCCTTTCGTCGCTTTCTATCGGACTGCTTTTTGATTTTGCTGCCCTGCTGATTGTTTTTTCTGTTGCCATTACAGCTTCAGCCAAGGGACTTTCGTTATTGGGAACCGGTCTTATACTGCTGATAGTATGCGTTGTCGGCTGGTTGGGATTATTTAAAATTCTCCCGTTTACGGCACAGTTGCTTGAAAAGAAAAGTCCTGCCCGGCTTTGCCGCTGGAAGTGGTATCAGTGGTGCGTAAAGACTCTTTCAGAAATGGCAGAATCGGTGGGGTTTGTAAGCCGGAGTGGAATTGTAAAGCAAGTGCTGCTTCTTTCAGCTGCCATACGCTTTCTGAAATACTTCGGGTTATACTTTTTGTTTGTTGCAATTACGTTAAAGACATGGCCGCTCCTTGCCAATGCAGGCGTATCTTCTGTTTTAACGGCACTTATATCGGCGGAAGGTGCAGCCAGTTTGCCGGTTCCTGCGTTTATGAGTTTCGGATCGTATGAGGCAGGCGGGCTCGTAGCATTGACGGCGCTTGGTTTCGGTATGGCAGAATCTATGGCTGCCATGCTTTCAACACATCTGCTCAGCCAGTTTTTGGACTACAGCCTTGGAGGGCTGACGTTTCTTGTGTTTCTATGGTTACCTCATTCACGAAATCCAGATGAAACGCATACAGTGCGCAGGCGCAGAGCAGTGCGCACTTCCATGGGGATTGTTGCAGGTCTCGTGGTGTTGTCTGTGCTGAGTTTCGGTCTTTTCAGATACTTCAGTAAAAGCGCTGCAACTGAAACAGAAGATCAGATAGGTGTCTCGCTACCGGGGGGCAAAAAACTTTCTATGGCACTAAATGAGACCAGTATTAAAGGGTGCATTGACTGGAGCAGCAACAGTGAAGGGAGGCATCGTATTTTTGTGATGGATGTTCCTTCCGGAAAAGTGCGCCGGGTTACAAAATCAGATTTCACCGATACTTATCCGCGTTTTTCACCTGATGGCAGAAGAATCGCTTTCAGCAGGTCTCACATGCCGTACGTTTCACAACGTGATCAGCTGAAGTGGGATACCTGGGTGGTCGATTTGCAGACAGGCAGGGAAACGCTTGTTGCGACAAATGCCTTTACTGCCGTTTGGGATGCAAATGGAGAGTCGCTTATATATGTCAGGGACGGCGTCAAGCTTGTTAAACAGAAAGCTGAACCGGATGCAGAAGAGTTCATTTTATACAGTTCCGGGAGCGGCACTATTCCTGCAGGAAACCAGTTTCAGACACCTAACATTGGTATGGGGGGGCGAGGTATTGCATTCACATTGCGCGGTTCTGCGAATGGTGTTTACAGGATCGTCGATGGAGAAGCTCCTGTAAGAATGAGTGACGGCTGTGAAATAGCATGGCAGGGGATTACATCGCCTGCTCTCTTATGGGTGGGTCATCCCGGTAGACAGAAAAATACAATTTTTCAGCAGAATACAGATAGCAAAAAACCAAAAACCCTTCTTGATGTTGAAGGCGATTACAGTCATGAGTACTTCCCCAAAGTTTCAGATG
>JAAZFF010000196.1 GCA_012511845.1 Lentisphaerota bacterium | reverse complement strand
TTGTACAGCGATGCGCCGCCCCATGCTTTGATTTGCTTTTCTGTCAAGTTAAAATCAGCCATGTCTATTTTACATGAAAACGTCAAACATTTCTTTTTCGGTTTCAGCCGCAATCAATTTGGTACGACCCATAGAATCAAGTGCTCTGCTTATATGCGCTATAATTCTAAGATGTGGAGTTTGCATCGTCTGCGGTGAAATTGTCAGTATCACGATCTTTATATTGGATCCGTCAACAGTTTCATAATCAGTAATTTCTTTTTCTAAAACAGCAACAATACCGATAAGGGTTTTGGCAAGATCAGTCTTTACGTGCGGTATTGCAATTCCATCTTCAAGCCCCGTTGACATCGCAGCTTCCCGTTCATGGATCAGTTTCATAACTGCATCCGGTTTTTTAATCTTCCCCTTGACGTACAGGATTTTCATCATTTCTGCAAGGGTTTCTTCCTTATTGCCTGCTTTAAGACCGGGTATCATGATGAAGTTGCGCAGATATCTTGCGATATATGAGTCGACTTGTTTTTTCTCAATGTTTGCAGATGTATCCACTGTCCTGACAAAATCTGTTATACCGAATGTTTCCACCGGTTTTGCAAGTTCCCTTGCCAATCGTGTTAATTCAGTAGTAACATACATCACGGCAGTTGCGATAAATGGCTCTTCTGAGCGGGAGCAGTCGAATATTACATTTTCATCTTTGCAACTCATGCCAATTTCGACATCGTCCTGACGCATCTGCCAAATATAGTCGCTGTGGCTCAGCCTGTGGGTAAAGAATCCTTCCGCCCTGAACGCTTTAATGAGTCGCTCGCAAAGAGCTATTGCCACTTCATCTGAGGGCAGAGCCAGAGATAGTTGCCTGGAAATATCGTCTTCAGCCTGAGGATGAATCAAGCCGGATTTTTTGTTTTTGTAAAATTCCACCATGATCGGCGGCGCAATCAAGGTTGTAAGAAGCGTCATCATTATACCAACGCTGAAAACTATCGGATGCAGGAATCCGCTGGCAAGTCCGATACCTGCTACTATGAGTGCTACTTCACCGCGGGGAATCATTCCGGCACCAATCCTCAGAGCTCCACGAGTATTGAATCCGCAAAAAAGAGCCGGTATGGAACAGCCTAAAATCTTTGCAACTATAGCCAGAACTGAGAAAATGAGACCGAATGTAAAAATCGGGATAGAAAACAAAGCCCTCAAATCAACCATCATTCCCATTACACAGAAAAAGATCGGTACCATGAAAGAATATATCGGCATAAGATTTTCATTTATCACATAACGGATATCTGTACGGCTCAGGGCAAGTCCCATCACATAAGCCCCTATAATCATTGCCAGGTGAACTGATTCGAAAAGCCCTGCCACCATAAGTGCCATACCAAACGACATAATGGCTATGGAGCTCTCGGAACCGAACATTTTAAGCAAGCCGCTAATTTTACGGGCAGAAATCACACCGACAAATGTAGCTCCAAGCCATATCCCGAAGGCTTTAAATGCTATTTTTCCAATAGCATACCAGTCAATTCCCGTTGCATTGCCCGCTTTTTGTGCACTTAAAACTCCCATTCCAACTGCCAGAACAACTATACCGAGCACATCGTCTATAACGGCTCCTGCCATTGTTGTTACACCTTCCGGAGAATCAATCGCTTTATGTTCAGAAAGAATTCTGGCTGTTATCCCTACCGATGTGGCTGTACTCATTATGCCCATAAACAGCGCCTCTGCCGATAAAAATGATACAGGATCACCGCCTGCAAAACGGTGAAG
>JAAZFF010000195.1 GCA_012511845.1 Lentisphaerota bacterium | reverse complement strand
GGGGCAAAGTCCGCTTTGCTCCGTTTTTGTTTGCACAAAAACCTCCGCCCGCTCCCTTGCCCCTCCTTTTTCGTCAATGGCCGCGTTCACGTCGCCTGTTCGGTTGTAAACGCCCTCACAACGGCTTTGGTTCACTAACAACCTTTGACGACTTGAAAACAATTCCATATGCCCCCCATGGGTACTTGTGCCGGCTCACGGATTATGTCGGCGTTCGGTTCGTCCAAGGTACCCATAAGGGAAATCAAAAGCTCCTGCTACTTTTGCGTTAACTGATTCTGATATGTATGGCAGTTCTGATTCAACCTTACACATCCGCCATTACCGCGTACCGTTTCAATGGGGTGTTCCGCCGTGAGTACAAGAATGTCATTTTTAATTGTTCTGACAGATACGTCAAGCTGAAAAGCTAAGTTTTTAACCTGCTCGCTCCGCCTGCCTTCTAAAATCTTGACAATTTCAGCTCTGCGTTCATTTGCACTCACGGTTTCACACCCCCTTTTCGTAGGCTCACTTACATTTTGCAATTCAAAGGTGCAGGCTTTTTGCACCTTTGAAAAATTATTTTTTTATTGCCCGAAATAAAAGAGACGGTCAAATAAAAGCTGATTTTCAGCAATCATTTGACCGTCTCGCAGTTCTCTGATTATACGGGATATCTAAATCCCTTACTATTCAATTTTCATTCTTGAGTTTGCTTGTCCTTTTCGTCTATACAAACAAACATATTGTCAGCACCCAACTCATATAAGTACTTTTGTTTCCTTTTGATAACTGCCAATCGTCTTTTTTCCGCATCCCACTCGAATAACTTCTTCTCATGCGGCGGCGGTGTTTTTACATCTTGATGCATACATCTTCCCCCTTTTATTTATATTTTTTTAATTTACCCCTTGACACAAAGTGAAAAAAGTTGTATTATGATAGTGAAATTCTTTTCACATACAATTATAGGTGAAAATATTTTCTTTGTCAATAGCAAATGTGAAAATAGTTTCGCAAATTGAAAGAAGGTGTCTTTAGTGGCTTTTGGTGAAAAAATGAAACAGCTTCGCAACGAAAGGGGATTGACACAACAACAATTAGCTGAAGAATTGAATATTACCAAGCGGACTGTAATCAATTATGAGGGCGGTAAAAGTTATCCTACTACTGAGGCTCTACCTCGCATTGCGGCATTCTTTGGTGTAGGTGTAAACGATCTTATGGATGAGAAGGAAGAGTTTATCGCAGAAGCCGGAGAACGGGGCGGTTACAGAGGAAAGCGTGGAGCAAAACAATTGATTGAGGAAGTCAGCGGACTGTTTGCAGGCGGCAGCTTGTCTGATTCAGACAAGGATGCTGTGATGCGTGCATTGCAGGAGGCTTACTGGGAAGCGAAAAAAGAGAATAAGAAGTATACTCCGAAAAAATACAGAAAATAAGGTGCTGTAAAGCCCAAAAAAGCAGCTTGCAGGGGGTGTTTTTTTGTCAACCGAATATATACATGAAGCCGCACGTCGGCTTATATGTAAGTTTGACACCCGCAATCCATTTGAAATTGCCGATGCCATAGGGATTCGACTAAAATATAATTATGAATTTACCACTCTGAAAGGATTGTACAGGGTTATTGAGAGAAACCGTTTTATTATCCTGAATGGTAACTTGCGAGATAATCTAAAAAGAGTGGTTTGTGCCCATGAGATAGGGCATGATGCTTTACACCGCAATTTTGCGGCTAATAATGTGTTACAGGAATTTATGTTGTATGATATGGAAACTCGCCCCGAATACGAGGCGAATGTATTTGCAGGGGAATTACTTTTGGATGATAAGGAAATATATACCTTAGCAAAGGATGGGTACGACATTCCTTGTATTGCCGCAGAGTTAGGCACGGATTATAACTTGCTATTGATAAAAATGAATGAGATGGTACGAAAAGGCTATGATTTGAGGTTTTCTACTGATACCGATTCACGGTTTTTAGGAAAGACAAGTGAGTATGATTTTGAGTATGATTAATGCTGATAGTTATATAAAAAAGTGCTAACCTATTAGGAACAATTTCCTGATGCGTTAGCACTTTTATATGTTGTTTTTAGATTCACAAATCCTTTTAAGTATATAAGCTACAAATATATCATCGTAATGGCCGTAATACTTTTTTAGCCCTCCGCTACGGCATCCATAGAGGAACAGTAAGTTGTATATAACGATACCGCTCGTTTTATTTGTGATCGGACAGCAGATGTTAAATTTGCATATTTATCAGACTGTTCAAGATTAAAAATATAGTATGCATCAGGAGAAGAATTTAATTCACATATTAAATCTGCTCTTTTAAGCCTTGATACGGTATCACTGAGCGACCTATCAGTTAAAGATTGTGTTTGATGTAACCAGTATTTAAAACCGCTGTAATCTATTGTCGTTTGCATCTTGCATGTAGTGATGTGATATGATAGCGCATTTGCTACAAACTCAGCTAATTTTACGGGTACTGCATTCCCAATCATCTGCTCAACATTAGTTTTGTTACCCAGCCATTTGAAATTAGCAGGAAAAGTTTGAATAAGGGCACGTTCCAAGGTGGTCATCGCCCTTACCGAAGGAGACACTTCACACGCATCACCTGGATGTCCTGGATATCCGGGCGGAACAGGACGATTCATTCCTCGCATTGTGGGGGCTGGCTCATCAATGGAGTATATAGCACGTCTACTGTAGTTACGAGGGTGCCTGTAGTAATATTCAAAACCTAAAGTTTCCCCAAAGTAATCGCGAACGGTAGTTGCTTTCTCGTTTAAGTTAGTTTGAATATATTCTGACTGAAAATTATCTGTTTCATGTAGAGAACCAATACAGAAAAAACGTTTTCTTTTTTGCGGAACACCACACAAGCTTGCATCAAGAACCACTTCAGTAAGCCCATATCCTGTGTCCTTGAAGATCTTACGAGCCACAGCATAAGCTTGACTTTTTTTTGCTCTATCAACATTTTCCATCACAAACCATCTCGGCTTAACATTTGATATAATCTGCGCAAATGACTCTGTAAGACTGGCACGCTTGTCCTCAATGCGTTTCCCTGCATGAGAGAAATCTTGACAAGGCGGTCCACCTATTATAATGTCAGGTTTAAGTTTGTTGATTTTCGTGCAGGCAGACTCCGCATCGGATAAGTCCACACGGAAAACAGGATGTTCAAAATTACGCTCATAACAATCTGCAGCTACATCCCAATACTCAAATGCACCTTGAATATCGTATCCGGCATTTTGGAATCCAAGCGACAAACCTCCACAGCCGGCAAATAAATCGACAATTTTTTTCATAAAATGCCCCTTTCCTATATACAAAATGGAAAATATATGATATGCTTATTTATAAGTATACGACAAAAGTTTCCTGACGTCAATACCTTGACGTCATTTTAAGTAAAATAAAAGGGGTTTTATTATGGGGAAAAAACAAAAATCCGACGCTAATGCCTCCTCGGGACTTTTCGGTATAGAAAATTCCAATCGCACATCTGAAAAACACTGGGGAAAGAATTGTTTTAATTCCAGTTTTCCAGCCGCTGTGGCTTGCTACATGCTTGACCATAATATAAAAGCGATTTATAATAAGTTAGAAGTTGTGGACAACGAATTGAAAGTAATTGCCACTGAAATTCCATTGCAGGAGGTTTTCAACAGTGGTAAATTAGCTTTCACAGACTTAGTATTTAACTTTGAGTCCCGTTTTGAGCCTTATCAAAAATATTCTTTTAATACCATTGATCCGATCGATCTTGTGGTTAATTCTACGCACGGAAAGCATCTGTCACCGTTAGAAATTAAATTGACTGTTTTACCAGACTCATCTACAGTTAATAAACCAGAGGATAAATGGGGTAGTGAAATAGTAGTTCGTTCCGCAACAACATCCTATGCTGCCTTAGGAATGTTTGACGCAGTTCATACAAAGGCTAATGAAGTCCGTGAGATTTTCGAATATGCTTGTTCCGATATCGGTTCATGGACAAATGATTTTGAGATGACACATAAAACTTTTGGTTTGATAGAATGCGTTAATACGTTTCAGAAACAATATCTCGAAAAGCAAAAACCGCTTGTTATGCAGACTATTTGGAAAACGAAAGGGCAATCTCCTTTGCTTGCGGATAATGCCTTTGATATTTTCGTGTGGAGCGACTATGCTTTTACTCGTCTGTTTCTTGATAATAATAAACCTGACAAGGGCGGTAAAACAAGCCGTCCGATGAGAGCTTCCGCAAAACTGGCACGCTGCCTATGGGAACTTTCTAAGTCAGGTAAAATCCAACTTGGAGAAATTTATCGACAAATGGCATTTGATAAGCAAACTGACAAAGAATTCTCCATAAATGGACAGGCATGGCGTAAATATGTATCATCACAACGAATCTTAAAACCCATATTACCCAAAGAGGTGGTAAATGAAATCATCCAACCAGGGTACATAGAGCATCTGCGCCCTGAACGTAGATTTGATCAGACATTGTATTTTACTACACAGGCGTAACATCGGAAAGCCTTATTTGTGCTGTTGGGTTAGAATTTCTCACCCTTTTTGAAAATAAAAAGACCATAAAAAAACTATAAAAAACACAATTAAATCTTG
>JAAZFF010000194.1 GCA_012511845.1 Lentisphaerota bacterium | reverse complement strand
TTGAAGGGAGTTATAAGTTGTTTTGCAACAGATCATGCGCCACATGCTGCACGCTTTAAAAAGCTGGGATTTACCAGGGCACCATTTGGTGTGACCGGACTTGAAACGGCAGTTGCCGCTACATGGACAGCGATGGTAGTAGAATCCGGCATGGAGCCACTCGAATGGGCAAGGCGTTGGTTGTGCGGTCCGGCTGATGTGCTGGGCATTGAAAGACCATCTTTTACCCCAGGTAATGCTGTTGCGGCTACTTTATTTAATACCAATCCCTGGCATATTCAAAGCGCAGATTTAAGCTCCAAGTCGTTGAACAACCCATTCGTTGGTCGTACACTTGTCGGCCGTGTTCTTACGATGCTCGGTTGAACAGCACTTGTCAGGAGCCCGGATGAATCGCCTTTGAGCCTCGTGCGCAAAGGGGGCAGTCTTGTTTTTCCCAGGTCACTGGAGACATCTTCAGTAGTGAATAGTGCGGAATGTTCCCAAATTTTGCGGCTCCGTTACTCCTGTCCACGAGCGTAAGTACAGCCAGTACTTTTCCTCCGTTTGACTTCACGATATCGATTGTTTCCTGTACACGTCCGCCACGTGTAACAACATCTTCGGCAACAATTACCGGCTCGTCGGGCAAGATTCCAAAACGGCGCAAAACAAGTTCTCCATTTTGTTTTTCGGCAAAAATGCTTTTCTTTTCAAGCGTTCTGGCAACTTCATATCCTACAATAATTCCACCCAAAGCCGGGGATATTACTGTTACAGCTTCTTTTGCAATAGCAGCAGGAAGCTTGCCCGCCAACTCCCTGCAAAGTTTTTCTGCATGTTTAGGAAAGCGTAGCAAGTTAGCGCATTGAAAAAAATCGGCACTGTGCAAACCGGACCTTAATTCAAAATGTCCGTGTAATAATGCACCGGTGTTTGTTAGAGTTGCCAAAACTTCCTCTTGAGTCATTTTATGTCTGTTTTTCGTTTTTAAAAATCACTGCTAAAAGACGCATACTTTTGCGTCAAAATGTTTGCTTTTTCATTATATCTATAAAAACAGTAAGAGACAAGAATTGTTTATCCTTTATTTTTTATCGGAAAAATCATACAATATGATGCTGTATGATTTAAATTTGCAGCCCTTTGAGAAAGGTTAATATACTGTGGAGGAGCCTTGTTTTATGCTGAGTCAGGATTTCACTCTTCCGCAGTTCGGATGGCAGACATGTTTTAAGCCCGATGATGATAGTGGAGTGGAGGAATGCAAAGCTGCCCTACTGATGAAGACGGGATGGAGTACTGCTCCACATAGATACAAAAACACAGTAGCTGCATACAACAGCACACTTCTTTTTTTTAAAATCAGCCTGTTTATCAGGAAATCTGGCATAAAAAACAAAAAATTGAAGCAAAACACTGATTTATTCAATCAAACGAGAACTATATTGACATTGGTATGCTATTTGCTGATCTCATTATGTCCGGTGTATCCTAATATATTTAACAGTTTTACGATGCTTAACTTTATCAAACATTGACGTATTTACTATGAAACCAATAAAAAAAACCAACGTCTGTTGTCTATTGTTTTTACTTGTTTTATTTGGTGGATGCGTTTCCCCGAGAGTTTCTGCTCCTGACCCCTTGAGCAAAGCTTATGAGCTTTATGAAGCAGGCAAGTATAATGAAGCCCTTCTTGAATGTGCAGAGATATCATATAGGGATCCTGAGACGCCGGGGCTCGAGGATTTGCGCAGAAGGGTACTTCTCTCTGTTCACCACCAGCAGGCAAGTCATGCTGCAAATGATGCCGAGCTCGATAGACGCAGAATAGCTCTTGAAGCTCAGGAGGCACTCAAGTTGCCGGATCGTTACGGTTTGAGAGGTACTACAGAGCCATTGCCGATGGATCAGCTGGATGTGGAGGGGCCGATGGCAGCACAGCTAGACCAGCCGGTTAGTTTGAGTCTTCAGGATGTACAGCTTTCCGGGTTAATAGCAGCATTATCTTCGAATCTGGAAATCAATATGATTGCAGATCCGGATGTTGGTGCAGAAAAACGCCTCACAATCGAAGCGACAAGTGTGCCGCTTCGTGAGATTCTCCAATATGCTTCCCGTAATCTGGGCGTCGAATTTCACGTAGGTGAAAGTGTAATATGGGTTACAGGATCCGAACCTGAAAAAAGACCGCTCGAAACAAGAATTTATAGGTTGCGGCAGGGCATCCAAATGAAGGCGACAGATTGGAATTCGCCGGATGCGGATGCAAAAAAAATGTTCAATGATGTGTCGCTTTTGACACAGAAAGCAACTGTTCCATCAGCAGAGAAAACTACACTGGAAGAGATTATCGAAAAGATGGTGCCGGAGCAATCAGGTTCTGCGATTCTCTTTGATCGCGGAAGCCATACTCTTTTTGTACGCAACAGCAGAGAGAATTTAAAACTTATCAGCTCAATCGTTGAAGCACTGGATACGACTCCTCCGCAAATTCTCATAGAAGCACGCTTTATTGAGGTTATAGTTGACGATCTAAGTGAACTTGGCATTGAATGGCTTCTTGATTCTCCATGGCGGCTTGAGTCGAAGTTGATACCGGGTGAAGATGGAGAACTGACAAAAGCTGACAAAATATTAATGGGAACTGCCGGATTCAGCTATACTCCATATTCCACAGGCGAGGGCGGTCCTCATCCACTTGGACCGCAAGGCGCTTTTGGAATGATTGAAAGCCCAAAAACTGCAGGTCAGGGACTTAATCTGTCCATAGCCGGTGTTTTAACCGATCCTGCTTTTTCTGCAGTTATTCATGCGTTGCAAATATCAGGCAAAGGGCGTACTTTATCAATGCCCCGTGTAACGACAATGAACAATAATCCAGCAAAACTGCGTAGCGGTCAGGACTTGAGATTTTTTGAAGAATTTCAGGCACAGGCATTCAGCCTTGTTGATGTTAATAATCAGAAATATACTGTAACAGCACTGATACCAAAGGGCTCTCCTTCCATAGAGGAGCTCGGTATTACCTTGATTGCTGTACCAAGTGTAGGTGCCGATAGAGAAAAAATAACCCTGCTCTTAAACCCTTCAATCAGCTCTCTGGAAGGATATGTATCATATCAGGATGACTCAACAAAACCTTCTGCCGATGACAGCAGAACATCTTTAATCAGGCAGGTTGTGGTAAAACTTCCTGTTTTTACACGACGTGAAGTAGCTACAAAGCTGACTGTGAGGAGTGGCGATACTGTTGTAATGGGAGGACTAATTGATTCTATAGATCAAGACACAGTTCATAAAATTCCCATCCTTGGGGATATACCGATATTCGGCCATCTGTTTCGACGTACAGGTACAACAGAGCAACGTCGCAACCTGCTTATATTTGTCACTGCAACAGTAATTTCAGATCGCGGGGAATCGCTCGTAAGTCCTTCTGTAGATATTGCAGATTTTAACCGTGAGACTCTTTCTGAAATTGATGATAATACGAAAACCTTGTCGTCGGTAGCGCCTGAAAATGTTTCAATAAATGATTTGTCTGTAGACGATGCAATAGCCAGGCTCCTGGGAAATGAGAGTAAATCCGGGGATAATGGTGCAAATGATTTAAGTATCAATACTGAAACTTCAAATGACAAAGATTCAGATGGAGGGGCGATCTTACGCCGTAATTAATGCGATATAAGCGCGTCATAGGCATAGAATATAATGCGGAAGTTCTTCGTGTCGGGGAAATAGGCTTTCCTGCATATGAAGAGTTGCTACTGCCGGCAGATAGCACAGAAGCTGGAAAGATGATAGTTCGCTTTGTTGATAGAGCTGGGCTTGCCGGAATTCCCGCAGTGCTGGGTGTGCCTGCCGAAGTAGTGTATCTGAGTTTTTTGAAAACTTCATCGAATTCCAGAAGTGAGAGAAAAACAGTTATAAGGAAACATGTTGACAGCTTACGCTCTCTTTCAGGTAGTGAAACCATTTCAGATATTGTTTCGATAAAAGCACGAGGCAAGCAGAAATCTGTTTTGCTGGGAGTCGCACGACTTGATTCTATTACCAGCCTGATTAACCCGCTGCAATCGGCCGGCATAAATATAGAAGCTGCTGTTTCATCGTCTTTGGCACTTTTTAATCTCATTACGCAAAAATCGTCGCGTACTAATAAGCGCGTTGTTGTCCTCTGCCCGGCTTCAGATTCGAGCGTTGAAGTGTTGTGCGGTATTGGCGATACTCTTTTTGGTGTTTGGCGTATTTTAATTGATACATCCTCTGTTACCGGGCGAAATTCTTCTATGCGAACATTTGCAGCAGAACTTGAAGCCACCTGGCGGAGCAACAGTGTCGGTCATACTGAGTTGCCGAGTGTAATTTGGTGTGGTGATACACAACTCAACGAGGAAGTCTCAAAACTCCTGGAGGATACAATTGGCTCAGTACCAATTCATATTTCCGATTGGTTTTCGAATCACAAATTACCAGATAAAAATAAATCTTTATTGCCGTTTGCCTTATCACAGTGCCTCAACGGGCGTACGAACACCCAGTTAAATCTCCTCCCAAGTCCGTATAGAGAACAAAACCTAAAAAAGATGCTGTTGCCTTATCACGCATTGGCTGCTGTGCTCTTTGCAGTTTTGGCATTTACGTTATCTCTGTATGAATATAGACGTACGAGTGAAATGAAGCAGAGACTACACAAGACAGAGGCGAGGATTCAGGAACGGCAAGTACTGCAGCAACAACAAAATTTCTTGATTCAGAGTAATGAAGAACTTGAGAAGCAGGTTGCTGCTATGCGTAAGTCGGCAGTTAGCTCTTTGCATATAAGAGATCTTTTTATTGCCATTTCAGCGGCAAAGAGTCCAAGCGATTTGATCGTATGTATAGCTGACGCCCAAAGTTATTTTCAAATGATTCCTGAACAGGTACATAAGCAAAAAGATGAAAAATCAATTTCACCGTTTGCATTCAGTCTTCCTGCTTTTATTGTTGAAGGATATACACCGGGGGCGGATTTATCTTCAGTTCGCTCATTTATAGAAAAATTGCGTATGCATCCGCAGGTTGCAACTGTTGACTTGCTGGGCGACGACCGGGTTAACCCAGATCGTTCTCCTGAATTTTTCAGGGCAATGCCGTTGATAACAAGATTTGTAATGGAAGTCAGACTTCGTGAACCGCAGTAATACAAAAAAGAGAAATGTTACGTTTCAAATGAAGCCGCTTCTTCAGGCAATTTCCTGGCTTTCATTCTTTTTGGGCGTTGTGTTGATTATATTCATATGGTTGCCTTTACGCCTGCAATCCAGACCGTTGCGTTATAAGCTTATAAATTTATCACAACAACTTGATAAACAGGCGTACGAGATCGAGTATGAAAAACTTTTTCGAAATGTTGAGAGTGCACTGGCTAATGAGTCAGAGCTGAAAATGCAACTTTCGTATTGGATCAATTGGCGAAATTCTTTTACAAATCGTCATGAAACAGCAGTGATGTTGAGTGACCAGGAAGATCGCAGGATAGATTTTAAAATTGCATTATTCAATGCAAGAACAAATCTTATGACTCTGGCTGAAAGTAGAAATGCAGTGATCCCGGATGACATAGGCATTAATGAAACACTTAGTACAGATACAAGAGTTGAAACAGCATTGGGGCAGCTTTTTGCAACAGTGCACCTTGTTGATCTGGTAATGAATTCAGGAATAAAGCGAATCAGGACAATCCATCCCTTAACTTTGCGAATGCATTCTCTTCTCGATAGTGAATCCGGTCGTATGCGCAATTATCCTATAAGAATAGAAGCGGAAACTGATTTTGAACAGTGTTTAAATCTACTGGCATTATTAGGGAAGAGCAACTCCGGTTATGCTCTTGAGCATATCTCACTATTTAAAGCTATCCCATCAGAGCCTGAAACCAACTTGATTCTTCAGATAGTAGCAACGGCTTCACGACCTCTTGGCAATAGGCGGGGAAAGAGGGATGAGCGCAATCATTTTACTGAAGAAACTCCGTTCGCAGAAAAACCAGTTGAAAATGAACAGGATAAAGATACAGTTCCAGTTACAAATCACTGGTATAAGGAGACTTCACGATGACTAAATTATACATGTCTTCGGGCTTTAAGGGTGTTTTTCGAAGACATCCCAGGCTGCCTTCTATACTTCTGTTCTTGTTGTGGCTAACTTTGATTTCTTATTGGAGCATGTGGGAAGCAAAACGGAAATCAAAAATAAACAATGAGTTGAATCCCCTGAAACCTAAAACAGTTGTCGCTTCAGATTTTACGTTCGTTTACGATGAATCAGGTTCCGGAGAAGTTCCATCTTGCCCGTTTGCAATGAATAATTATTATTTTAAAATTTCGGAACCAACTTCAAGCAATACAGAGGCTGAAGCAGTTGAGGCTGAGCCTGAACCGGTTCTGCCCAGGGAAATAGAAGAAGATATAGCTGAACCTCTGAGAACTTTTAAATATCGTGGACTCATGCGTACCCGCAATGGTGAATGCTATGCATTTATAGAGGATGAGAATGGCAATTCTACTATACGTTTAAAAGTTGGAGATGCTGTTGGTCAATGGCACCTGGACGCAATTTCAAAACATAGTGTAATCTTTTCAACCGATGGTGCTGAGACGTTTGAGATATTAAGATTTCCGGAAAATGAGGAGACTTTACATTGAAAATGCAAGAGTCAAAGGAATTTAGAGACTTCAATCCCGGGCATAATCTGGGGTTCCCATCTGAGGCTATTGCTAAAACATTTTGTAAAGAGCTTTCACAACGTCATGGAATTCAAAATAGAAAAATAGAAGAACTTTGCCACCGGGCACGATGGCTCGATGAATCAATTTCCGACCTGATTTTACGCGAAGGTATACTCTCAGACATTGAGTTGCGGGATTTGCTTTCTATTATAAGCGGATTTCCAGTGGTGTCATTGGTTAAAGAGAGAATCTCTCGTGAAGTTATACAACGTGTGCCCGTCACAACTGTCAGCAAATGTAATATATTGCCTATAAAATTAGACGGCGAAAAAATTGTTCTTGTCAGCGATCGCATTGTAGACCATGATGAATCTGAACGGTTGCGAGTGTTGCTCGGCTCTCCAATAGAATGGGTTCTTTGTACATCCAAAGAGCTTTCGGCAAGTATAAAGTATTTTTATGGTGTAGGCTTGCAGAGTTTTTTAGATGTAGACGGACAAAAAAGAAAAGGTGATGACAAAGAGGCAGGCGTTGAAACGTCGCCCGGCATGTCCGGCTTTGTAGGACAACTTCTGGATGATGCAATCCTGGCAAATGCAACCGATATACATATTGAACCGCGTGAAGACGGAATAAGTGTCAGGTTTCGTATAGATGGAATTCTGTATCCTATAACAGTTCCTGTAGGTATAGAAAAATATCGAAGAGCTATAGTATCGAGCATAAAAGTTATGGCACAGCTTAATATAGCAGAGCGCCGCTTACCGCAAGACGGTCGTTTTACACGCGTTGCAGGAGATAATGCATACGATATAAGAGTCTCTGTCCTGCCCGCAAGACATGGAGAAACACTTAGTTTAAGAATTCTGAACAGGCGCTCAACATTCCTGAATCTGGGGGAGTTGGGGCTTGCAGATCAGCAACATGCCGAACTGGAAAACTTGATCGACTTAACCCACGGAATACTGCTTTTTACCGGTCCGACAGGAAGTGGCAAGACAACGAGCCTGTATGCTTCACTTGCCAAACTGAATACAGAAGAACGAAAAATAGTAACCCTCGAAGATCCCATAGAATACGACATCGCAGGAATTACGCAATTACAAGTTCAGACTGAAATCGGGTTTACTTTCCCATCCGGTCTGCGCTCAATATTGCGTCACGATCCCGATGTAATTCTCATAGGAGAAATCAGGGATTCTGAAACGGCACGTATTGCTGTAGGTTCTTCTTTGACAGGGCATCTGGTGCTGAGTACGCTGCACACACAAAATGCTGCAAGTGCGATAATACGTCTTACAGATATGGGCGTTGAGCCCTATTTGGTCGCCGCAAGCGTTCAGGGTATGGTATCACAGCGTCTGTTGAGAAAAATCTGTGACACGTGCAGAGAAGAGTATTTCGAAAGTCCAAACGTAGAAAAAGAAATTACCCGGCTTTTCCCCGAACGGATCTCACCTATACCATTCTACCGCGGACCAGGGTGCCCCAATTGTCGATATATAGGCTATAGCGGCAGACAGGCTGTTTTTGAAGTGTTGCCGATGAATGAGGCTCTTCGCCGCTTGGTTATTGAGCGAGTTCCTACGACTGCGTTCGTTCAGCACGCACTTTCGCTGGGGTTTTCACCTGTGAGACGTAAGGCATGGCAATGTGCGCTGGAAGGCACAACCACTATAAGAGATGTGCTTCGCATAACGCGCCGCCCTTCTTTTCAGTCGCAGATGAACAATAATCAGCTTTTACCTTACGACATGATCG
>JAAZFF010000193.1 GCA_012511845.1 Lentisphaerota bacterium | reverse complement strand
GGGATCTTAGCTTGTATAGGTGTAGGTAGTCTCATGTACGAAATTATATCAATTATCAATTGATGAAAGCAAGGACAAAATCAAACAAAAAAACATTATAAAATCAAGCTGATAACAATGCAGCAAATTTTTCTCCCGCAGAACAGGGAGTATTGTAAAAGATTGACAAAATGGCGCATATATATTACTTTCGTGTAATTATGTCGCTTACCAGGAGGGAATTAGATGAGCAGTCAAAGTAGTTTTTTAGACAAGTTGGTATCTCGTATTGACAAACTTGATCCTGAAAATTTGCAGGCTCAATTTTTAAGTCTGATACGTGAGCGTGGTTTGCTTGAAACGATTTTTCAATCTATTCAGGAGGGTGTTATAGTTGTTTCTTCTGACGGCAGGTTGTTTTATGCAAACAGTGCTGCTGAAGACATGTTCGGGTTTGAGATTTCGAGGATGCGTGGAAGGCCTATAGCGCGCTATATACCTGATATAGATTGGGAAAGTCTTTCTATCATGGAAGAGGCTGAATGGGTTAAACTTTCTAAAAGCGAAATTGAGATTCTTCGCCCGAGAAGGAGAGTGCTGAGCATATCTGCCGTACCTCTGGAAGAGGGTCTTGATGGTGTCGGACCCTGTGTTGTTGCAATTCTACGTGATGTAACACGTCTGAGGGAAGATGAGGCTGCTCTCGTCGAGTCAGAACGCATGCAGGCAATCAGAATGTTGGGGTCCAGTCTGGCACATGAGATAGGCAATCCACTTAACGCATTGGGCATTCATCTTCAGCTGCTTGAGCGTGAGGTAAAAGAGCTGACACCGGATGTGAAGGATCGCATTGGCAAGCTTGTTACCATTGCCCGTGATGAAATATCTCGCCTGGATCTTATGATTTCCAAATTTCTTCGTGCTTTACGACCCGGCTTGCCGGAGCTTGTAAAATGCAATATGCCTGATCTGGTACATGAATCTTTGCGTATAATGCGCAGTGAAATTAATGAACGCCAGGTGGAGGTGAGTATTATAAGCGAATCAGAACTACCGCCTGTAATGGTCGATCCGCAACAGATGAAACAGGCTTTCTTCAATATAATAAAAAATGCAGTTCAGGCAATGACAGCGCATGATCACCTGGAAATAAGACTGTCGGCAGATGATCGTGACATGACGATTTCATTCAAGGATACCGGTACCGGAATTGATGAAGATATTTTTAACAGATTGTTTGAACCGTTTTCAACAAGCAAGCCAGATGGAAACGGTCTTGGTCTGATGATAGTCCAGCGCATAATTCAGGCTCATGGAGGACGGCTTGACGTATCAACAAAACGTGATGCAGGGACGTGTTTTAGAATAGTGCTCCCACTTGCAGATCGGAAAGCAAGGATGCTCACGCACAATAAATCTAAAGAAAGTACAACAGAGGAATAAAAATGACTTCTTATTCAGTTTTAATTGTTGATGACGAAAGAAATACCCGCGAGGGTCTGGGACGGGCATTGCGGCGTGACTATAAAGTTCACCTGGCAGAGAATGCCGCCGCCGCCTTTGCAGCTCTTCAGACTAATAATGTTGATGTGATGCTGTCTGATGTCAGGATGCCGGGAATGGATGGACTTGAACTGCTTACCGGCGTCAGAAAAAAATATCCCGATGTAATTTGCATCATGCTGACCGCATATGGGAGTGTTGAAACTGCAGTAGAAGCGATGAAGTTGGGTGCTGTTGATTTTCTTACGAAACCTGTTAATCTGGATCACCTCGACATGATCCTGGAAAAAGCAATTAGGCAGCGCAATCTCGAAAGTGAAAACACATCGCTCAAGCTGCAACTCGATTCAAAGTACGGGCTTGAAAACATGGTGGGCAATTCGCCGATAATGAAAAAACTCTTTGATACGATACACCATGCTGCACCGACACAGGCAACGGTATTAATAGAGGGGGCAAGCGGGACCGGCAAGGAATTGGTGGCACAGGCGATCCACCGGCTCAGCAAGCGTTCAGATGGTCCGTTCGTTGCCGTGCATTGTGCTGCACTGAGTTCGTCACTGCTGGAAAGTGAATTGTTCGGCCATGAAAAGGGTTCTTTTACCGGAGCGACTTCACAGCGCAAAGGGCGTTTTGAGATGGCAGACGGAGGTACGCTGTTTCTTGACGAAATTTCGGAAATTGATCAGTTTGTTCAAATCAAACTTCTTCGCATTTTGGAGGAGAGAAAATTCGAGAGAGTCGGCGGAACTGAGACTTTGGAAGTAAATATTCGTATAGTCGCTGCAACAAATCGTGATTTACGTCAGTATGTCGACGATGGCAAATTTCGTGAAGATCTGTATTTTCGACTCGATGTGGTAAGAATAAATATGCCTCCCCTTAGTGAGCGTGGAGACGATATAGTGATACTTTCGGATCGTTTTATGCGTGAGTTCTCAGAAATCAACGGCAGAAATATTCAGCGGATTGAGCCGGATGCCATGAAAATGCTGTATGCATACAGTTGGCCGGGAAATGTTCGTGAATTACGGAATACAATTGAGAAAATGGTTGTGCTGGCACATGGAGAAACTTTGACAGCGGATGACGTTCCGGAAAATATAAAACTTGAATTTTTCGAAAACGGGCATCAGGATAAAACTTTGGAAATCGATACATTAACGGATGCATCTGGTACAGGAACACATACCTCTGCCGGGGTTGTGAGTTTTGCAGAGGCGGAAAAGCGTGGAATTCAGAGGGCCCTTGCCGCTTCAAAGGGCAACAAGACGAAGGCTGCTGAACTTCTTGGTATCAGCCGCAGGACGCTTCACCGCAAGCTTAAAGAATGGGAGGAGGAGGCAGCTGAATAGTGGCTAGGTGGAGACTCTGCCACGTTTGCTTTCGTACATTGCCAGTATTTTCTCGTAAGTGAGTGTCTTCATGCGGATAGGGATGTCTGCCGTTTCCCAGGTACTGACAGTATCAGGGTGGACATCAAGTTTTTTAGCAAAAGCTGCTTGAGTCTTTTCATGAAGTGTCCGGACAAGCTTTACAAATGTCGGTTCAACGTACATAGTGCCCAGGACTGGGTTTTCTCTCAGCAGGGTAAACTCATCCTTTTCCGTTGAATTCCCTGAGTCCGGGTTTTGACGGTCAGCATTGGGATTCCTTATATTTGCAATTTCATCCTTGTTCAATCCAGTTATTTCGGCAATTGCTTCATCTTCATGTGTTTCAAGCAAGCGAAGAACAACAGATTTAGCCATGGATTTTCGTCCATCGGCAAAGCCTTCACCGTATGCGTCATCGTAACGATCTATGTGTGATTCGGTAAGAGTAGTTTTCCGGTTTTCTGTTTGTCTGTTGTCCATTTCTGTATTCCAGACTCATGTTTTCTTTACTTGTGAAGAGTATTGCTGTTTCACTTTTTAGAAGAATTTTTAGCCCATGAATCTCTAAGAGTGGTTGTCCTGTTGAAGACGGGTATGTTATCTGGTCTTGAATCCTCCGGGTCTGCAAAAAAGTATCCCGATCTTTCGAATTGGACATGTTCCCCCGGTTTGAATTTTGCGACGGAAGGTTCTGCAAGGGCTTTTACTTCATTTATGGAGTCTTCGTTCAAGTATTTCATGAAGTTGGACGAGCCATCCTGCAGTGGGTCTTCGACTGTGAACAGTCTGTCATAAAGCCGCACTGGTATTTCGACGGCATGTTTTGCCGAGACCCAATGTATGGTTCCCCGTACGGTTCGTCCATCCGGGGCTGTTCCGCCCCGTGAATCCATGTCCATTACTCCATGGATTTCTGTAACGTTGCCATTATCATCTTCAATCACGTGTGTGCATGTGAACAGGCATGCATATCTGAGTCTCACCTCTTTGCCAATTGCCAGCCTGAAAAATTTGCGTGGCGGATCTTTCATGTAGTCATCTGCTTCCACGTAGAGTTCCCGGGAGAATGGGATTTTTCGTGTACCAGCCGATTCGTCTTCCGGATTATTTACAGCGTCGAAGAATTCTTCCTGATCTTCGGGGTAGTTGTCTATTATAAGTTTTACAGGGTTGAATACCGCCAGGCGTCTTTCTGCTGTGCGGTTAAGTTCAGCTCTGACTGTCTCTTCAAGGAGTGAAAAATCTGTAGTACTTATGAATTTTGTTATACCGACACTATCGCAGAAATTTCTGATAGCCATTGGCGGGTATCCTCTGCGACGCATACCGCAAATTGTCGGCATACGCGGATCATCCCAGCCATCAACTTTGTTATTTTCAACGAGCTGTAGAAGCAGGCGTTTTGACATAACTGTATAAGTCAGGCTCAGGCGGGAAAACTCTCTCTGCTGTGGGCGAATTTTATTTCCATTCCGTATAACAAGCATACCCATTTCATCCATTCTATCGATTACCCAGTCGTATAGCGGTCGATGAACTTCAAATTCCAAAGTACACATTGAGTGTGTTACTCCCTCAAGTGCATCTTCTATCGGATGTGCGAAATCGTACATCGGGTATATGCACCATTTGTCACCTGTATGGTAGTGAGCTGCATGCATAATTCTATAAATTACCGGATCTCTGAAATGTATATTGGGAGAGCTCATGTCTATTTTAGCTCGCAGGCACTTTGTACCGTCTGCAAATTCTCCGGCTTTCATGCGTCTAAAGAGGGCGAGATTTTCTTCGGGTGAAGTATTTCTGGCAGGGCTTTCTTTCCCGGGTTCGGTGGGAACTCCTCTATACTCTTTCCATTCCTCCTGTGAAAGTGAACAGACATACGCTTGACCGCTGATAATGAGGTTTTCTGCGATTTGGTACATCTGGTCGAACATATCTGCCGCGCTGTAAAAATATTCGCCCCAGTCAAATCCGAGCCACTTTATATCATATTTAATATTGTCAGCATATTCGTCCGACTCTTTCAACGGGTTTGTGTCATCCATTCTGAGATGGCATCTGCCATTGAACTCCTCAGCCATTCCAAAATCAAGGCATATCGCCTTTGCGTGGCCGATATGAAGATACCCGTTCGGTTCGGGTGGAAATCGTGTTACTACGTTGCCGCCATTTTTTCCTGCTGCTACATCTGCCGCAATCCACTGATATAAAAAGTGTCCCTGTTGTTTGGGGGTGTTGGTATTTTCTTGTTTGTCAGAATTCATTGTGATATTTTCCATGAAAAGTAGTACTGAGCCTTTAATTGTACATTAAATGGACTGTGTAGCCAAATTAAAATATTTGTGTTAATGCGTTGCAGCTTTAGCTGATGGAGTGGCAGTGATGCAGGTAGGCTGAGGTGGGTGGTGTGGCGTTGCCACAATTGCGCTGGTTGCGGACGCCTCTACACTGCGTTGGATGGGCGCACGGTTATGAGCGTATTGGCGAGACGAACGGACGCGAGTCCAGTTCGCTCACCGCGCTCTGCACCGTGCATCACCTGCAACACAGCGATCGTCTTTTCACCAAGGTGAAACCGCAAACAGCGCAAGGGTTGCACCATTGCGAGGCGCCCCGCTTGCGTCATGACTGCCGGCTGCGCTTTAGTCACCACGTGCTATACAACGGTTCGGCGGCAAGCCGCCTTCGCCTCGCACCTCCACATCAGCCCTCCTTATGCCGACACCCTCAGCGGTTCGAACACGTTTGCTTGCCGAGAATCACGGCGGGGGCTGGGAAAAAAGGGCAGGGCGTGACCCTGTTCTGCGGGAGAAAAATTTGCTGCACTGTTATCAGCTTGATTTTATAATGTTTTTTTGTTTGATTTTGTCCTTGCTTTCATCAATTGATAATTGATATAATTTGGCACATGAGACCACCT
>JAAZFF010000192.1 GCA_012511845.1 Lentisphaerota bacterium | reverse complement strand
GTCCTGCGCAAGCAGTTTGAGACGTGGATGAGCAAGAAGATTGCGCAGTGCCACGCCTGCCGGGAAAGGGCTTACCTTTTCGGGAAATGCATTTTCATGTAAAATTATCGCCGTTACGCCGAAATTTTGAAGTGCGGCAATTTGCTCATCGTCGAGCTGACCATGAGCAATAGTTTCAAATTTGTGGAAGACATTTTCCATATAATCGCTTGTTTTAACAGGGGAATATCCGTTAATCATTCGCAAGCCGTTTTGTATTGAATAAAATTCGTATAGTGATGACCATGCAGAATCACCGGGCCAAATGGGAATGGCGACAGCCCGAGGTACGGTGTCTGTTTTGGCGGCTTCTTCTACAACGGCTGCGTAAGCAGTGTTTGATTTCGGAAGGAGAGAAACACCGGCAGTCGTTGATCGGCTGCTGGCGTACAGAACCAAAATACAAATAAGAATTGAGCAGGCGGATAATGTTCCGTTGTGCGAAATACGACGCCGCAAATACCTGAACGATATTGCAAAGGACAATGCCATGAGGGTGGGAAGAAGACAGAAAATTTTCACTGGCTGCCTGATCATGGAGTATGGGGGAATGAGTTTGCGTGCTACGCGAATGGGCAGTCCGTTTTTGGGAGCATTTGTCCCGAGGGCAAGCATTATTACGAATATCACTGCCAACACGATCAGCAACCCTGTTAACCATTCTCCAAATGACACGAGATCCCGATCATATTTGCTGAATATTATATATAGTAAAAAGACGAGCATTATCAGGGCACAAACTATCAATACGGCAGCAATACCAATACCTATATTGAAGTGTTGTGAAAATTGACCGGGTATCGAAATATTGATAATAGAGGCGGGTGAAGGAGAATTAGCTGCAACACTTGATAAGGACCTGCCGCCTGCCACATCAGTTGCGGCGTATTGGGAGCGGAGCCAGTCAGACAATAAAACTGCTATGACACCGCATATAACAAGGGGTAGAAGGGCAAGAAAAATCCTTAAAATTTGTTTTATATTATTTTTGGGCCATCCTTCAGACATGCACCAGAACATTGCACACCATAACGGCAGGGTTATGGCAGCAAAAAAGAAGCAGTGAAGATCTGTTGTATAACAAAGCAGCAGCATTATACCTGCCAGAAATCCTCCCGTAATTTTCCGATCATTGACTGCCATATGTATTCCCAACACAACACCTGGAACAAGTGACATCCCGAAACCTGTTGGGCTGCCGCCTGCCAGTGTTACCCACAAATAAGGAATACACGATGCGATAAAAGCGGAGCAAAATGCGATTATTCCAGCTTCGGGATCATCTTTTGCAGCAAGTCTGCGTGCAAGAAGAAACAGTAAGAAGAAACCTGTAGCAACAGAAAGCAATTGGGAAATATTCCACCCGAATGCATCTCCAAATAACAATGATGCTACAGAGAATACAAGAGAATAAGGAATGTAGTAAGGATCTACCACCCGCCTTCCGGTATCTTCACCCAGATTAAACTCATAGAGATTGTAAAACAGCGGAATTTTACCCGTTATCATTTCTCGTGCGAGTTTGAAGTGGTACATTAATTGCAGATGATCACCATGCACCAGCATCATGGCTTCCTGGTTTTCTGCGTTATACGCTGTATATGGTATGCCCTCAGTAAAAAATTTAGGTATCGGCGATAAAAAACTGGCGTAGAGCACCAAAACCGCAATTAATAGAATGGTGGAGAAAACCAATCGCTTCAATATTTTCTTAAAATCTACCATACATCTATGTAGTCGTATCAGTATACGACAACGCCCAGCACAAAACTATGTGCCGGGCATAACGTCTGACATAAGCCTTAAACCTTATTATACCGGATCCAGAAAAATTCTACTCTTCGTCCCAGTCTATATCGACACTGTACCAGTGAGCGCTGTAGGGCTCATTGTCATCAAAGTTGACCACCAATGTGTAATCGTTTTCTGAAGAAGGATATTGAAGCACTTCAGCTATACCATAGCCTGCAGTATAGAAATCTATACTCATGTTGCTTTCGTCCCACTCGCCTGATGTCGGCAGTGCTGATTCCGGATTTTCAATAACACCAACATTGCTGATGTTTCCATTCCATTCCAGGAACCATTCCTGATCTTTGTTGATGTACACCGGCAAATCACTGCCAGCCCATTTCCCGGGCACCAGATACGAGGAGTGTACAAACCACATTTTGTCACCTTTAATGTACAGTGTATCTTCCCCGTCAATTAAAACCCTAACGTGAAGTTTACCTTTAGGTTCGGGGCCTTTGGACATGCAGCCCGATACTACAGCAATCAATGCAGCCAGCATAGATATCCGAACAATGTTTTTTATCATCTTGAACTCCTCATTACCCGTAGAGAAAAGTCTTTAAAACTACCTTTTGGGGATTAGAATAACACATTTTGCCTTTTTAACGCAAACTAAAAACAACAGCAAGTTTGCCTTGTTTTATATATCACTCTTTTGTATTTGTATCAGTCTCTTTTGTTTTCTTTACTTCGGCAAATTTTTCGGGGTTTGCTTTTTTGAAATCCTCAAGTTTCTTGACTTCTGCCTCGATGACTTTGTCGAGACCTGACATGGGATGCCCGTGCCAGGCGAATTTGCCATCATGACCAATCACAAAAGCGTGAGGTATCCCCCTTGCTTTAAACGCATCCATATATCCCATTGTTGTTTTGGCTGAACCTATTGCAACGGGATATTCCATTTTTTTGCCCATGTTTTTAACGAATTTCTTGACAGTCTTTTCGCTTTCGGATGAAACGCCAACCATCACGACACCCTTGTCCTTGTATTTGTTATACAAATCGTTCAAGTGCGGAATTGAAGTGCGGCAGGGAGGGCACCATGTTGCCCAGAACTCAACAACCGTTACCTGACCTTCTTTTACTTCAAAAGCTTTTCCCTGTACCCATTTGGATATCTTCATCTCAGGAGCCACATCTCCAATTTTGGCGGCACCAGCGGTGAAAACCGTGGATAGAACTCCCAGAATAGCTAAAATTTTAGTTGAAATCTTCATGTTTTCTGCCCTTTCATTTACATATTATATATTTGCAGTGACTCGTATAATGCCACAATGGAATGGGCATAGTCAAGCACCTGTTTTTCCTGCGCAAATTGCAATATCAACAGGGACAGCGGAGAATAACCAGATACAGTGCCCGGGAACCGGGGAAGGCTGGGCACCGGGACCGCAACAAGCAAGGCTGTCCGGTGTTTGCGGCGCACATCGCGGTAGGGACACCCGTTACCGGGTGCCCCCCGCACAGATCCCGGCGTGCGGAATTACCGCACCGGGCTCCTCAGAGCTACTCGCTTTGCACTCGATTGTTACATCTACTTGCTATTCCCCGCAGTGAGGCTTGCAGTTCTTTTGTTTTACGGTCTTTCATATCCGTTTCGGTCTTTCTTATCCGTTTTCCTGTTTCCTTTGCGAGCTGCGTAGCTCTGCCGCTCCCTTCCCCTTGTGATCGGCTTTCCCGTCCCGGAGTACTATGAAGCGGTCTGACTCCCGCCACCGCTTCGTGTTGCCTTCCCTTCTGGTTTAGCAACCCTACCGCTACCTTTTACAGTGCGGACAGTGGCGGGTCTCCCAAGTTCTTGTTCGTTTCTCTCTTTGCATGCCACGCGCTAGCGACCCCGGAGCAGTCACCGGACACAAGCCCATCGTGCATCCTTGTTGTTGGCTTCCACTTCTCCGAAAGTGTCGCCCTGCTCATGAACGTGTAACGAGGCTGAATCGCTTCAGGAGGGTGCATCCTCCCTGTGGCCTACAAAGTTCCCTGTGTACGCTTACACTATTTCATTCGGTTATTTACTCCTCTTCCATAGTGCCAACACTCGGTATGAGTGAATGGCTAGTTCTTACTCAACAGGGACTTACACCCTGAAAGAAGCGCCAAGCTGCGCTTGGCGCACCGCTATCGCTATCGAAAAGACCCTCATATTATCCCTTTCGATTACGATTACGATAGCGATGGCGACCCCGAATGTTGTCTTTTCCGTAAAAGCAATCTGGCATAAGTGGACACGAATATCCCATCCACAATTATTACGCCGCGCCGATTTAAGTCGCCGGCATTGGGTACCTCATCTGCGGTAT
>JAAZFF010000017.1 GCA_012511845.1 Lentisphaerota bacterium | reverse complement strand
ATGGCATAATCGTTCTCGTTCTCGTTCACGTTCTCGTACTCGTACACGATTTAACCTTCGCACACCCATCCTCGTGTATGTATAACGTGTACCGCTCCGCTGAAAACGGGTACGATCTGGCAAGCCACTGCCCGGCTTGCCGACTTTACCGCGCTTAAAGCATTTTGCACTTTTTACTTGACTTAAAAAGCATTTTTCACTTACTATCTGGTTTTATGAGACCAATAAAGTATCTGGAAGTTGCAGAAAGGCTTGAAGCACGCGTTAGAAGGGGCGACTACAACTTGATTGAGATCCCTGCCGAGCGCGAACTTGCCGTGGAAACCGGCGTCTCTTATGCTACAGCACGTAAAGCTGTTCAGCATCTCGTGGAAAATGGAGTTTTGAGCAGACTTCCAAACGGGCGTGCGACACCCGTTGCTTTCACAGGCAGCGAGCGGCAATTGCAGGTGGCCTTCCTAACACCCGCATGGGAATCGGAAGTATATTCCAGATGGAGCCGGGCATTGACAAACGCAGCAAAAGCAAACAACACGCTTATAAGGCGTGTGCTGTTCGTGCATTGGGACGATCCGGCTATATTGGCATCGATTCAAGGCTTCGATGGAGTATTCATAGTACCGGAACCAGTTCCTCCCCCGGAAACACTTATAAAAACTCTGAGGGAGAGCGATAGCAAGATCGTTGTTATCGAATCCGATTGGTCAAACCTCGGCTTTCGATCTGTTGTGACGAATCCCGAATTCTGCACCCATCGGCTTCTCGAACACCTGGCATCACTTGGTCATACAAAAATTGATTATTTTAATGTGCAGCCTGATTATTACCGCTTCCTGCAACCATGGCGACTGTGGCTCGAAGCGCAGGGTTTCAAGGGCAAAGCATTTGATTTTCCCGTAAAGCCGTATGAGGACACTACTACTGCCGCATACACAGTTGTAAACAAAAGAATTGCAACCGGCGAATTTAAGTCAGAGGCGATTCTTTGCGCTACAGACACAGCTGCATGCGGTGCTGTATCAGCACTTCTCGATAACGGTCTGCGCCCGGGTTATGATATATCTGTATGTACAGCAGACTACGGAGCAAAATCAGCTCTTTTCAATCCATCAATTACCTCAATCGGAGAAGTCAATGTACTTCCGTTTGCTACTGTTTGCCTGAATTGGATGGCAGATTCTTTTAAATCAGCGTGGCCTGGTCCACTGCTGCTGCAACCGGGAGATGTTACAGTAGTTGAAAGACAAACTACTGTGCCAAAAGCAAGAAATCACAGAAAACTGAAATAATATAAGCTAAGGTAAAAAATGAAAAATAAATACCACATCATAAAAATGATGCTTTGCCTGGGTACTATTGCGTTTATAGTGATGCCCAAAGTTAATGTAATGGCAGAAATCCAGTACTGGAATCCGACCACAACAGCAAAGGCGGCGGGCTCTAACGATTGGGACACAGCTGTCGGAGCCTGGGCGGACACTTCTTCCGGCACAACCACCCCACAGCCGTGGATTAACGGGAACGATGCCTGGTTCGATAGAAACAGCGGCGCTAACGCAGCAACTGTCAATGGTGCTTACGCCGGTCTACTGTACTTCAACGAGGGAACAATTGACTTCTGAGCCGGCACAGGACCTCTTTATTTGGCGGATGGATTCACCAACAGAAATGCGACAGTAACGTTTTACAACGATATTACACTCACTGACGATCAGGAATGGGATGTGCGCAGAACAACGACAGTTGCAGGAAAACTTGGCGGTCCTTACACACTGAAAAGAACTGCCCCTTCTTCTACAACAGCATATCTTAATCTTTCCAATGCAAACAACGCAGTTTCCGGACTTTTCATTGAAAGTGGAACTGTGGCTGCCTATGAAGGTGGCAATGCGATAGGCGGACCTGATGCCACATTGACGCTCGGCTCACCCGATCAGACGAGGCAGGCAAAGCTCGACGTATACCCTCTCAACGACCAGTCTGAGACGGTCTGGGCTGTGGGTCCTGTAGTCGCAGGCGGTCTTGGAGAAATCGCCTCGAAGGTGACAACAAGCGGCGTAACCAACCGCATCGCTTTTGGTGCTCTTACCCGGACCAACAGAGGCGTATTGTCACTTCGTCAGGAATCGGGATCAGGTGCTTTTGAAAACCGCCAGGCGATAACTTTCGAAAACGCTGATGAGATAGTTGAAAACGGCATGCTCCCTCCCTGGATCGCATCTCAATCCGCCCATGAATTCCTTTGCTATGACGGCATGGTCAAAGGGATCTCCTACAAAAATGAAGCACCATACTTCTGGACTGAATCCGACATAATTATAAATCTTGACTCGCGCACATTGGAAGCCGACGCTGCCGTGCATGCAATCAAGGTCGAAGCCCCACTGTCAGTTCCAGAGGGAACCACGCTGAAAATCGGCAGCGGCGGCATCCGCATCTCCGGCTCCACGCTTGGCGGAGGCGGAATGCTGGAATCAGGAACAGACGAACTGATTGTGTATGCACCATGGACAGACCGGGTTACGGCAATCTATCCGGGAATCGCCGTGACTGACCTCACGCTTTGGGGCGGCGGCACACTGACGGTGTCCAACATCACATGGACGGGTAGCACGTACATCCACCAGGGCACACTCGAAGCTATTTTCGACGAAGATATCGTACTGGACGGACGACAAATAACCGGTCTAGGCTCTTTCACCAAGGAGGGTCCGGGAGCTCTGACTT
>JAAZFF010000191.1 GCA_012511845.1 Lentisphaerota bacterium | reverse complement strand
GAATCACCCTTCAGGATTTTATTGCTAAACGCCTTGGACTTTCAAAGCGCGCAGCCAAACAGCATATCGATGGGAAAGTTGTCCGAGTCAACGGGAAAAACATCTGGATTGCAAGACATATTTTAAAATTCGACGATCTGGTAACTGTTTCCGGACAGGTTCCTTCTCCGACAGCAATTTCACAACGAATAAAAAAAGTGAAAATAATTTTCGAAGATGAAAATTACCTTGTTGTCGATAAACCTCGCGGCATTCTTGTTAATGAATCGGATTACAGCCTTGAAACTGTTGTAAGGACACAAACAGGCATACACAGCTTGCAGGCATCACACAGACTTGACCGCGATACAACCGGTTGTCTTTTAATGTCAAAATCTCAGGAAGCCCACGAAGCCGTAATTGAAATATTCAAACAGCACAAAGTTGCCAAAACTTACAGGACCGTTGTCCATGGTCGCTGGGACGCCAAATCAACAACAATAGATCTCCCCATAGAAGGCAGAAGAGCTGTCTCAAACGTTCGCTGTTTAAAGTCAAATCAAGACTGCAGTCATTTGGTAATCAGGATCGAAACAGGCAGAACTCATCAGATTAGGCGGCATCTCTCAATGGCACGCCATCCTGTAATGGGTGATTTGGAATACGGACCGAAAATTATCAGGGACGAACGAATACATCGCCTGACTTTTCCCCTGCTGCATGCTGTTGAACTTGAGTTAGAGCACCCCGTCACAGGAGAGCCGCTACGCGTATTTTCTCCTGTACCGCAGGACTTCCATAAATGGCTGACTGCCTTGAAACTTCAGCCGGCTAGGCAAAAATAGAGTTTAAAGTTTCCAGGGCGCTTTTGAGACCTTCAGCAGATTTGTCATCGATTCGTCCTTCAATAGACATCTTGCCGTTGAATCCGCTATCTCTGAGAGCATCTGCGAAAGCACTGAAATCGCAGGGCTCCAGCCCGGGTGCAGCGCGTGAGGGGATCGTTGCAATGTGCGTGTGCCCTATAAGGTCGCCGTTTTCAATTATGCTTTCCACAATGTCAGAATCTTTCATCCAATGATATCCATCTACCAGGATTAAGACGCCCGGAGAATTAACTGAACGCGCCATGTCAGCACATTCTGCCACCGTACAAAGCATATTTGTTTCTGTCGTGTTAAGATTTTCTATGGTCAGTGGAACTCCCAGCCCGGTTGCAACAGGGGCGAGCTCACTCAGAAACTCCCGTATCTGGCTTGTTGCATCCTCCTTCTTCCAACCTTCCGGACAGCGCCTTGCTGTGCCTGAACCAAAGCAGATACTTTCGATACCGATTTTTTTTGCACGCTGTAACGCTATGGTACAATATGCAACAGCCTTTGCAATATCTGCCTCGGGACCTGCTATAATCATCCCTCCCGGAAGTAAAACATTCAAATTTGTAATAGGCAATTGTGAGTTAAGCACATCCGCAATAGAATCTTCAAATTCAGCCTCTGAGCTGCCGGGCTTCAGAATTGCTGCTACACTGCTTTCCAAAAAACCAAAACCAGCATCTTTTGCAGCTTGTGCAATCTCAGGACCTGAACATATTCCAAATACCATAATAAAATCTCCCTAGTCAATGTTTACATTTGCGTCTATATTACGAAATTCGTAATGTAAGGTCAAATAATGTTGCAAGATTAACTACTTTGCATCACATTTTGCCTTTTCCACAAGGTGTTTGTTCTTGTTTTTCACAGTGATTTTGCTGTATGATATCACGCCATGTAACTTCGACCATATCGGATAGCCGAAGCAGTAAACCATGTTTTAGAAAGAGATATTATTTGCATGAAATTAAATCCGCTATTTTCAAATCAGGCTGTATTTCAACGTGATATTCCAGTCCCCGTATGGGGTGAGACAAAACCCTGCCTGCAAATCCGGGCTTCCATTGCCGGCAAATCAACTCGTACAGTTTCTAATGCAGAGGGCTTTTTTATTCTTCGCCTTCCACCGCTTCCTGCCGGTGGTCCATATACTCTCAGAATTACTTCAAACGATAAAAAAGAGTCCGTTACAGTCAAAGATATCCTCGTTGGAGAAGTGTGGCTTTGCTCCGGACAATCAAATATGGAATTTCCTGTAGGCTCATCACTTCCCGATCCCGATCCGCAGGACTGCCCTTCCATCCGAATGATTACTGTGCCGCGCATTGCAAACATTGGCAGGGCAGCATCATTCGACGGCAATTGGATAGAAGCCACTGGTGATAAAATAGAGTCTTTTTCCGCTGTCGGCTACTACTTTGCACGTCGTATTCATGCCGAACTGGACATACCGGTGGGCATAATTCATTCATCATGGGGTGGAACGCTTGTAGAAGCCTGGACTTCTCGAGAGGCATTGAACAGAGTACCAAGCACAGCGCAGATGGTGCGTGATTATGAAGCGGCGCTGACTTATGAAAAAACCTGGAAAAACATTGATATATCAGGAATTATCCCAAAAGATACGGTAAACACAGGATACAAGAACAAATGGCATACTACCGGCTTTGATGACTCAGGCTGGGAGACTGCTGAACTCCCCGGAAGTTTCGAAAAATGCCTTGGTCGTAAAACTAACGGTGCTTTCTGGTTCAGAAAAACTGTAACAATTCCAAAATCATGGGTCGGGCAAAAATTAATCATCCATGTCGGAGCAGCAGATAAACATGATGTAACTTACTGCAACGGCTATAAAGTCGGCGCTACAGGCACAGGTGTTGAAGAAAACTTCTGGAGTGTAGTCCGCAAATACTCAATTGCAGCATCACGTGTAAAAACCACGCAGCTTTCTATAGCTGTAAGGGTGTGGTCTTTCCTGCATGATGGCGGACTAATAGGTCCGGCACACGAAATGTTTGTCGCCCGGGAAAGTAAACCCGATAATCGTATTTCTCTGGCGGGTGACTGGTTATATGCTATCGAAAAAGATCTGGGTCTCATTCAACCACCACAGGCAGGCAACCTGCTACCTGGAAATCCCAACAGCCCATACACCCTTTACGACAGCATGATTGCCCCTCTCGTGCCTTATGCCATGCGAGGCGCACTCTGGTATCAGGGTGAAAGTAATGCAGGAAGAGCTTATGAGTATATGACGCTGCAGAATAATATGGTTGCAGACTGGCGATACAGATGGGGACAGGGGGACTTCCCTTTTATATGCGTACAACTGGCAAATTTCCAGCGACCGGAAGAATACAATGGAGCCTCAGATTGGGCATTTCTGCGTGAAGCACAGCTTAAAACAACACTTACCTGCCCTAACGCAGGTATGGCAACAGCTATCGATATAGGAGAAGCCTATGATATCCATCCGCGCAACAAGCTCGACGTGGGACGCCGGATGGCACAATGGGCTCTTGCAAATACGTATAACAAAAACATTGTTCCAAATGGTCCGCATTTCGACAGATATGAGATCGAGGGTAACGTTATTCGTATCCGTTTCAGGGACACCGGAAAAGGTTTAACTATCAAAGGCAGTAAGTTGAAAACCTGTTTTATTGCAGGAAGCGATCGTAAATTTGTACCTGCCGAGGCAGTTATAGAAAACGACACACTCCTCGTAAGCTCCCCTGATGTAAAATCTCCGCAGGCAGTGCGTTATGCATGGGCAGACAACCCGGAAAATTGCAATTTATATAACAAGGATGGTTTGCCGGCATCACCATTCCGCACAGACACATGGAAATAAAATAAATTTATAAATATGAACGGATTAACAAAAAAAGTCCTGATAACCGGCGGCGCCGGTTTTATCGGTTCCCAATTAGCACGAAGAATCCTCAATGAAGGTTCAGAAGTAACTGTCATTGACAACCTTTTCACAGGTTCAAAATCCAATATCTACGATCTCCTCGACAATCCGCGGTTCACATTCCTGATGCATGATATAACGCAGCCCTTCTGGGGGCAGTTCGATGAGATTTACAATCTGGCATGCCCTGCCTCGCCGATACATTACCAGCGAAACCCTGTCGAAACAATAAAGGTTTCATTCCTGGGGATGATGAACACCCTTGAACTTGCTCTCAAAACAAAAGCGCGAGTTTTCCACACTTCAACTTCAGAAGTGTACGGAGATCCTCATGTACACCCTCAACCGGAAACTTACTGGGGCAACGTAAATACGCTGGGACCGCGAAGTTGTTATGACGAAGGCAAGCGCGCTGCCGAATCTCTATGTGCGGACTATATAAGAGAATACGGTGTTGACGTACGAATGATACGTATCTTTAACACATACGGACCATTTATGCATCCGAGAGACGGACGCGTTATAAGCAACTTTATAGTTCAGACGCTGCAGGGAGAAAACTTGACTTTATACGGAGACGGCTCACAGTCGCGCAGTTTTCAATATGTTGATGACTTGCTCGATGCAATGCAGAAATACATGGAACTGCCACTCAAGAAAGTTCAGCAATTCTTCCAGGATCGCAATATGCCTGTACCTGTTTTAAATGTCGGCAACCCCGGCGAATTTTCAATAAAAGAACTGGCTGAAATGACTCTGTCACTCATACCTGAATCGAAGAGCGAGTTAACTTTCAAACCGCTTCCCGAAGATGACCCCAAACGCCGCCGCCCTGATATAACCTGGGCAAAAGAACTGCTTGGATGGGAACCTCGCATTGCCTTGAAGGAGGGACTTCCAAAAACCATCGAATATTTCCGCAGTTTTATAAAACAAAAATAATTCCTCTTTGCCCGGCTTGCCAGACTTGCCGGGCAGTGATCAGTGGGCAGTGAACAGTTTTCTCATGAGCCGCAGACTGTAAAACAGGCATTCTTGCCTGTCCCGCCTGCTGTGGAAGGTAGGGCTGGTTTCTCCCGGCTTCGACCGCTAACTACGCCGGGGCAAGCCGTAAACCGCCGTGCCGTGCCGAGCCTGGGATCCCTGAGCGCCTGCTCGGGATTTGCGTGGATGAGCACTGGGACCGCAGGGCTCCGTACCTGCATTGCGCCTGACAAAAGAACGTACACGTTCACAGCGAAGCGGTACACGTTTTACGTACCCGAGTACTGAAACGATTATACGCCTACCAAGCAAAGGTAGGGCGGAGCCCGGCAAGCCAGGCAGTGACCAGCGGTTAGTGGGCAGTGAACAGTCTGCTAAGAAATCGAAAATCCCGGATCCGGGGTCACAATCCATGGGCGTCACGGCGTCATGGTCCCATGGTGTCAGATGTCGCATCTACCTCACAGCAACCACGAAAACCCATTTCAACCACGGCGGTTTACGGCTTGCCCCGGCTTCGACCGCTAACTACGCCGGGAGAAACACACCCTATCCCACAAAGGCAACAATTACGTGGGCGATAGCGATCCTAGACGAGCCATCCACCATATGGTTTCTAATCCCACCTACATCTTCCTGGATATCTGTGCTTGCGCAAGCTCCTTCAGAATTTGCACTGCTTCCAAATCAATGCGCCCCATTCCCTCAAGCTCTTCCAGACAATTCAGCGCATTAGCAGTATGCTTCTCAGCCAGGTGTAAAGCTTCTTCCCTGTCCATTACCAGCAACACGCTCATTTCCTCTGTCTTTGCCGGATCGTCCCCGTCCAGCAAATCATCTATTATCTGAAAAGCCATGCCGAGATTTTTCCCGAACTTTCTAAAGATTTTTTCCTGTGCCTCTGTCGCCCTGGCGGCAATGGCACCCATTAAAAGCGCACATTGAACCAGATCAGAAGTTTTATGCTCATGCACATAATTCACTGTCGCCAAATTGTGGGGCGGCTTTGAGCATACGTCAACCCATTGTCCTCCGACAACTCCCGCAGGTCCTGCAGCCCGAGCCAATTCATCAACAATTTTCTGTAAAGCCTCAGCATCACACTGAGTTTTCAATGCCAATGCAAATGCTGCGGCATGAAGGGCATCACCAACGAGAACTGCCTCTGCATAGCCGTATTTTGCATGTACTGTTGGTTTACCGCGTCTGAGCAAATCATCATCCATACAAGGTAAATCATCGTGCACAAGAGTGTAAGTATGCAACACCTCTATAGCAAGTGAGGCAGGAATTGCCTTCTTGAAATCTCCTGATACAACTCGACACGCCAGCAAACACAAAACAGGACGCAACCGCTTGCCACCCGTCAAAAGGGCATACCTTAACGGCTCAGCCAAACTTCCGGGTATCCCTTCTTCTGTCAGCAATCCATCAGCCGTAAACAGTTTCTTCAGCTCATCTTCTACAACGCTTCTGCAGTCCTCAGTTTTTTTCAGAAAATCCACGTAATAATCCTCTCAATCAAAAGATGTGTATATCTGTCATTTTTAGAAATTCAGGTAGACTTCATATTTCCATTAACGCCGCTGCAAAACGTGCCCTGACTGCTTCAGGAGCATACTTTTCCACCGTATAAGCTCTGCCCTGTTTTGCCATGGTGCTAACAGCATCAGGTCTGTCGAGCAGGAAAAGCATCATCGCTTCAAATTCGGGATAGTTGGAGAACCATAACCCGCCATTTGATGAGCTGCATTGCCATTTAAGTACTTCACTCTTTGCATGAACGAGTGCCGGAGTTCCGGCAAGCCACGATTCTAAAAGAACAATACTGAGACTCTCATTTACTGAGGGATGACAAAACGCCACCGCCCCTGCCATAACCTCACGTTTTTCTTCCTCGGTTACAAACCCAAGATCATGGAAGTTTCCACGCATGGATGGTGGAATATCTACATCGCCAGAGCCTGTCATAACAAGATCCAGATAGCGCCCCGTCCGCTCCCTGAAACAGTCTATATAATCAACGAGAAGAGGTGTTCCTTTTAAAGGTTCACGACGTCCGCTATATAAAACATAATCAGTTGCTATGCCAGATTTACGTGCAAACGAAGCCGGATCAACATCAAAAGGTTCAATACCCATGGCAACTACAGCACTCGATTGCGGTCGCAAATCATAAAGCTTGTGGGCAAGTGCCATCTCAGGTTCAGTGTTGAATAAAAATCCTCGGACAGATTCAAACATCTTCTTTATTTTGCCGACTCTTGCGAAATGTTCATCGTGCAGACAGGGTACAAGCAGCGTCTTCTCCGGCATTGCCATACAAGCCGCCTCAACAAGTCCGAACAGGTACGGTCCTGCTACGACACGCTCAAAGTCTGAATTTTTTAGATAATCTATAAGCGTGTCAGAGTTCACACCCTGCCGCAGCCATTTTTCCTCAGCACTTTCCTGTACTTTCTCGCCACGGCTTATCATTTCCTGGATGCGGAAAAAAGCATCTGTATCACGGTTTCTGTTTACGTGAAAACGCCGAATGGTCATGCCGTCCCGTATGAAACTCCCCTCTTGTAATTCGTTCTCCCAGGAGTAATGATTTCTCGCACACGTTGTCAGAAACTCCACCTCATGACCAAGCAATACCGCATCACGTGCCAGACTGTAAAGCAGCGTTTCTGCACCGCCTACAGTACCCGGTTCATGCAATCTGGGACATACAAAAGCAAGCTTCATTAATTATCTTTCGTTTCCAGTTCTTTTATTCGTGCTTTGAGAGCATCAATTTCCTGTTGGTTACGCTCATTAACCGTTTCAATGGCAGCCAGCAACAGTGAGTTTATCTGATTCTGCTGTGACCACATCCTGTACGTATAAAACTTCAGAAGGCTCCAGATACTTTTTTTAATTTTAGTAAGAAAATACCCGAATATGCCGCCTCTTCTCTCAAAAATCTCAAAATCATTGATGTCAACTTGTGATATCTGACGAAGGCACAGAAAATACTGCTGTATAAAAGTTTCATCATCTTTGAGAGTGACGAGATTATGTTTCTCTGCTCTTGCTATGCGGGCTTCATCATACAACCCGGCAGCACGTTTTTTAGCTACCGTTGCCTTGATCTCCTCCACGATCTTTTCAGTATCAATTCCATCCGCACCAATTTTTATACTTGCTGTAACTGAGTTCATCGTATTTTCACCGTACTGTTTAAATGTAAGTCTTGTTTATAAACGGATTCGCATTGCGCTCATTCCCAATCGTTGTATTGGGACCATGTCCGCATATAACTGCAGTTGAGTCATCCAATTCCATAAGCTTTGAAAGTGATGTCTCCAGCGTATTCCAATCGCCACCGGGCAAATCTGTACGCCCTACTGAACCGTTAAAAAGCGTATCTCCCGCAATCAACAAATTTTCACTTTCAAAGAAACAACACATCCCGCCTGGAGTATGCCCCGGTGTACATATAACGCGAGCTGTCAGTGTCCCTGCTTCAATGACTGAACCATCGGTGATATCTGTGACAATATTTTTCGGCATATTTTTTACACTCTCATATCCATCAATAGAGTTGATAGGCGTAAAAGCCCATATTGCATCATTTTTATGCATGTAAACGGGAGCCGACATTTCTTCAAGCATTTCTGGCAGGGCGGATATATGATCTATATGACCATGCGTCAGGATATAAGCACATGGAGTCAAGTCGTTTTTACGAAGCTCATCAATTAAAAGGGCAGCATCAGCTCCCGGATCAAAAACCATTGCCTTGTCCGGCTCATTCCAGACAATTGAACAGTTTGCGGCAAAAGCACCTGTTGGTAGAATTTTTAATTGCATGTCAGGGATTATACATCTAAATCTCTAAAAAATCATCTTAAACTTATGTTTAGCGAGCAGAGCCCGGCAAACCGGGCAGTGGGGAAAAGAGTGATCAGTGGGCAGTACTTGGGCGCCGGAGACTGTAAAACAGACATTCCTGTCTGTCCCCGCTTGATGAGCCGCTCCCATTCACGTTCTCGTACTCGTACACGATTTCAGCGCAGTAAACATCCAGTTTCTCATGGTCGTGTACGTACAACGTGTACCGCTGCGCTGTGGACGTGTACGATCTCACG
>JAAZFF010000190.1 GCA_012511845.1 Lentisphaerota bacterium | reverse complement strand
TTAACATACACCCTGCCGGGATTGGCTGTACAGAGATTGTCTATATTGTCTTTGAGAATTCGTGCTGTCTTGGCGTCTTTTTCCACCCAATTGACGCTCTTGGCGCCACGACTCCACGCTTCTATGCCAACGCTGCCTGTACCGGCAAAAAGGTCCAGGAAGTTCGATTTTACCACATTTTTCGCCAACATGGAGAAAACGGCTTCCCGGACCATATCCTGCGTAGGTCTGACGAACAGGCTGGGAGGCGTTCTCAGGCGCCTCCCTCGTAATTCGCCGCCTGTTATACGCATTAGAAGGTTTCTGCGAATCTCTCGAAGTATGCCTTTGCATGATCACATGCGGGGCATTTTTCGGGAGCAAAAGTTCCTTCGTGTATATAACCGCAGTTTAAGCAGCGCCACTTTACCGGTGTTCCGTTTTCGAACATTGTTCCGTTGTTTATGCGCTCAAGAAGCTTCAGATAGCGTTCTTCATGGTATTTTTCAGAATTGCTTATCTTGCGATACATGATGGCTATTTCATTAAAGCCTTCCTGTTCGGCAACATCAGCGAAATGCGGGTAGTCACGTGACCACTCTGCATTTTCACCGGCTGCTGCTTCTTTAAGGTTCTCGATTGTTGTGCCGATTTTGCCGGCAGGGTAGCTTGCAGTGATTTCAAGCATGCCGCCTTCAAGATATTTAAACATGCGCTCTGCATGTTCTTTTTCCTGGTCAGCTGTTTCGGCAAAGATTTCAGAAACAAGAACATAGCCTTCTTTCTTTGCTACACTTGCAAAAAAGGTATATCTTGTGCGTGCCTGAGATTCGCCCGCAAAGGAAGTTAACAGGTTTTTTTCTGTTTGTGTGCCTTTTATTGATTTCATTAATTCTCCTCAATGATTTTAACTTCTGTTTGGCATAACCATATTACCATGGTAAAGTCGCTTGCCAATTAATTACTGCTACCGAATATACAAAAAGGGTGCGTTTATAAGCAAGCATTTTCTATTGTTTGTAATATTTGGGAGACGGTGCTGCTGCAAAATGAACGTTTAGACGCTTGACGTTGTAGTGGATTTTAAGCTACTATTGTGCGCAAACAGATCAAGGGCAGGTGGTGGAATTGGCAGACACGTCAGACTTAGGATCTGATGCCTCACGGCTTGCGGGTTCAAGTCCCGCCCCGCCCACCATATCAAAAGCAAAAGAAATTATTTATGTTTTCAGGTACTTATACTGCGGTCGTAACGCCCTTCAAAGAAGATGGAACTGTTGACTATACCCGCTACGCTGAGATAATCGAAAGACAGATAGAGGCGGGCATAACAGGTATTGTGCCGGTAGGCACTACGGGAGAATCTCCCACATTGACAGCACGCGAGCATGATGAAGTTGTCTGCAAGGCGGTGGAGGTTGCAAATAAACGGATAAAGGTAATTGCCGGAACAGGTGGGAACAGTACGGCAGAGGCACTTGCTTTAACCAAATCAGCAATAGACTGCGGTGCGGATGCCTCATTACAGGTTACTCCCTATTACAATAAACCAACTCCTGAAGGGTTGTATCGACATTTTTCAGCAGTTGCTGATCTAGGGCTTCCTATCGTCCTGTACAACATTCCCGGACGTTGCTCCCGTGATATCCCGATTGATGTAATAGAACGACTCGCCAGACATCCCAAAGTTGTTGCCGTCAAGGAGGCAGGAGGTGACGTCCTGCGTGTGAGTGAAATAAAGGATGTATGCGATCTATGTATTTTAAGCGGCGACGATCTGCTTACAGTTCCCATGATTTCCGTGGGAGCATGCGGGGTAATAAGTGTGGCGTCGAACATCATTCCCCACGAAGTGTCGCAGATGGTAAAGTATGCACTGGGCGGCAATTTCTCCTCTGCCCTTGATCTGCACAACAAATATTATCGCCTTTTCCGTGATCTTTTTGTCGAAGTCAATCCCGTGCCGGTTAAAGCAGCTATGGCAATGATGGGGCTAATTGAGGAAGTGTACCGTTTGCCTCTTTGCACCATTTCTGATTCCAGCCGTGAAAAATTACGCACCACGTTGATTGAGAGTGGTCTGCTGGAGAGATAAGCGGGGTTGTCTGCGATTACCCTTCCAGATTGATAATGTGAAGTTAATAATGAAAGATATCTAAAATGGTTTCTATAGCTGTTTTCGGAGTGGGAGGCCGCATGGGTGCGGCACTTTTAAAGGCGATAAGCAACTACAAAAATCTGAAATTGGTTGCGGCTGTCGAACAGCCCGGGCATCCTCTGACAGGTCTCGACTCAGGCTCCGCTGCCGGTTGTCCGCCCAATGGCATTAAAATAACAGATGATTCCGCAGCGGCGGTTGAAGCTGCTGATGTAGTAATAGATTTTACTTTTCACTCTGTCGTGCCGGAAATTGCCGGACTGGTGGCAAAATATAAAAAAGCATATATTCTTGGAACAACAGGACTCACCGCGGAAGAACTTGCTGCTGTTGATGATGCGGCGAAGGTTGTACCCGTAATGATGGCGCCGAATATGAGTGTTGGGGTAAATCTGTTGCTTGATCTTGTAAAGCAGGCAGCTGCTGTCCTCACAGCCGGAGCAGGATACGATGCGGAGATCGTCGAAATGCACCACCGCCACAAGCGTGACGCTCCGTCGGGCACCGCCCTGGCACTCGCAAAAGCTGTAGCCGCAGGCCGTGGCATTGAGTTTGAAGACGTTGCGCTTTTTGGTCGTGAAGGGATTACAGGCGAGCGCGAAGCCGATACGATAGCTGTACACGCTGTCCGGGGAGGCGATGTAGTGGGTGATCATACTGTGGTTTTTGCGGCAGATGGCGAGCGTATTGAACTCGTCCACAAGGCATCAGGACGCGGTTGCTTCGCTAACGGAGCCCTGCGGGCTGCAGAATGGATCGTGTCGAAAGAACCGGGTTACCATCAGATGCGTGATGTGCTCGGATTATAATGCAACTCGATTTAAAAATACGGAGAATGCTTGACGTTGTTATATGTCGCAACTTCAGCAGGTTGCAAGATAAGGAAGGTAGAATAGAATGGCAAGGAAAAATATAGGATTTGAGGTTGCGGAAGAATGTTTCGCAGAGTATGGCATAAATGTTAAAGAAGCAATTGATGCTGCGCTTGAAATACCTGTTTCAGTCCATTGCTGGCAGGGCGACGATGTCGGTGGATTTGAGAACATGGATGGAGGACTTGATGGCGGAATTGCTGTAACCGGCAACTATCCCGGAAAAGCAAGAACTCCGGAAGAGCTGCGGGCAGACTTCGAACAGGTGCTGTCGTATCTGCCCGGCAAAACAAGGATTTACCTTCATGCAATGTACGCAGAGCCTGTAGGAGGTATTTCCCCCGATCGGGATCAGGTGTCGTATGGAAATTTTAAAAACTGGGTCGAATGGGCAAACAAGGCAGGTGTAGGTATCGACTTCAATCCGACCTTCTTCGCACATCCGAAAGCATCAGATGGCTGGCCCCTCGCAAACAGAGATAAGGGAATACGTGATTTCTGGGTTGAACATGGTTTGAGGTGCAGGGAAATAGCTGCAGAAATCGGAACAAAGACAGGTTCTTCAGTGCTTAACAACTTCTGGACACCTGACGGCAGCAAAGATACTCCGGCAGATCGTCTTGCACCGCGAGACAGACTGATGGATTCTCTCGACCGTATGTTCAAGGAAAAATATGATGCCGCCAAGACGGTTGATTCTGTGGAATGCAAACTTTTTGGGATGGGATGCGAGAGCTATACTGCCGGGTCGCATGAGTATTACATGGGGTATGCGATCACACGGGGAAAACTGCTTTGCCTCGACGCCGGGCATTTCCATCCGACCGAGTTGATTTCAGAAAAAATTTCTGCCGTTCTCAAGTTCATACCGGAAATTGCGCTTCATGTAAGCCGGGGCGTGCGTTGGGACAGCGACCATGTGGTTACACTTAATGATGAGCTCAACGCTATTGCGCAGGAAATTGTATGGAATGGTCTGACGTCGCGTGTCCGTATCGGTCTTGACTACTTCGATGCCAGTATAAATCGCATAGCAGCCTGGGCAATCGGCGCGCGCAACATGCGCAAAGCCTTGCTGTTCGCGCTGCTCACACCGTACAAAAAAATCCGTGAAGCTGAAAATGCCGGTGACAATACCCTTCGCTTTGCATTGCAGGAAGAGTATCGCACCCTGCCATTTGGCGTAGTCTGGGATTATGTATGTGCCTCTACCGAAAAGTGTACAGGACAGGAATTTATCGACTCCTATAAAGGTTACGAAAAAAACGTACTCTCGAAGCGTTAACAGATATGCTGCCACCACTCCTTATTGAATCTGTGGCATACCTGGGGTCAGGTGTGGCGCGGCACGATGGTTGTGTACACTTTATACCGGGTACGTGCCCCGGGGAGCTTGTAGAGGCAAAAGTCACAAAAATACGAAAAACCTTCCGTGAGGCAGAGCTGGTTTCCGTCTTGAAACCTTCAGCGGATCGCCTGGCTGCACCCGATTGTCTCGTCGATGCCGGAGGCTCTTCAATTCCTGTACCAGGTTGCGTTTATGGACACGTAACACACAATGCAGAGCTGGGATATAAACTGGAACAATTAGCCTCCTTTCTAAAGCGTCAGGCAAAGCTTGAAAATGTGGAAAAACTTCCGATCGGGAAATTTGCTTCATCAAAGCCCCTCAATTATAGAAATCGGATAAAACTCCATTATGGCACAGGGAAAGGCGGGGAACAGTTACTCGGTTATATCGGGGAGGATAATTTTTCTGTTGTCGACATGGCTCAATGCCCTCTCGCTGTCCCTGAAATAAACGAGAAACTGGCGTCGTTGCGTGAGGATGAAGAGTTTTGGAAATGGGTCAGTTCAAGGGGTGTGGTGTCCCTTCGCTGGACCGGAACTGATGGAGTAGTTGTTTCCTCCGGAAGCAGTGAATTCTTTGGAACTGAAAAATTATCCTTGACTGAAAAGATTCCTGTGTTTGGTTCATTAAAAGTGCCTCTCAACGGTTTTTTTCAGGTTAATCCTGAAGTGGGAGCAGCTTTGGTTTCTCACATTACAGATACTGTTACCCGATGCGCCCCTGATGAATTGATCGATTTTTATTGCGGCGTTGGTGTGTATGGTTTATCTGTCTCAAAGATGGGAGTCCCCAAAGTCAGTGGTTTTGATTCGGGCAGGGATGTTATACGTGCTGCCAATTCGAACGCCGGCATGAAAAAAGTCCGTGCAAGTTTCTATTGCAAGCATGTGGGAAAAATAGCGAGGCGTGTTCTTAAAAATATATCCGGCAGAAAATCCATGGCAATTGTAAACCCGCCGCGTTCCGGACTCGACCGGGGCACACTTGATGCACTCATTGCAAGTCCTGTAGAAAATTTGCTTTACGTATCATGTGCTCCCGATACGCTGTCAAGAGATTTGGCAGTATTGTGCGGTGCCGGGGGTTCCTATCACGTAATTTCGGCTGATATATTTGACATGTTTCCACGAACAGCTTACTTTGAAACGGTTATTCATATGGTCAAGACTCGAACCAAATGATAAACTGCGGATTTTATTCGAGTCTTTACTTTTAACTTGAGGCTTTGTTACAACATCAGGATGGAGATCTGAGAGGCTATGGAGAAAGAGAATAGAAAGCATATCGATAATAGTGAAAACCAGAGATCATCGAGTGCCGGCGTGAGGAATATAGCATCCAGCGAAGAGGTGTTATACCGCAGGAGCTTGTTCGCTGCCGCTGCGGTTGCAGTGATTTCAGGTATTGTATATATGACAATGGCAGTACACGGAGTACTACCATGGCAGGCAGATCTGCTTGCCGTCATGGCTGGGGTAAAAGAGAATCTTGTAATGCGTCATTTCGTGTGGCGAAAGTTAATCGGGTTCACAATAACACTGGGCGGTTCATCATTCGTGATGGCAGTAAATCTTGTATGTGCAATCATAAGTGCTGCGGGGGCAGGAATGCTCGTTCTTGTCGTCTCTTCGCTACTGAATCTCATGATTGACAGGGGAC
>JAAZFF010000189.1 GCA_012511845.1 Lentisphaerota bacterium | reverse complement strand
GGGACACTGGGACCGCGAGGCTCCGTACTCGCGTCACGCCTGCCGGGAAAAGCTCGGGCGATGACCGCCGGCCGCGCCGCAAAACAGCGGACCGCTGAGAGAGCCCTCCCTACCTTTTCGCGTCACCTTAGATCTGTCCACTGCCCACTAATCACTGCACGGCTTGCCGGGCTCCGCCCTACCTTTTCGTGCCTTTCGCGGCTCTGCGTGAGATATCTGCGCCACCTTAGCCCGTACACGAGCGAGAGAATGGAACTCAACCATGAGAAACTTGATATTTACTTAAAGAATACTACCTGATCTTCCGGCACATCGAGGAATATTTCACTATCATACCCCAACCCTTCAATCAGTGGCATTATCAGCTCGATTACTCCGGGGCGTTGGAAATGCTCCGGTTTTGTTTCAGGATGGGGGTAATAAACATAGCCCTTATACCATTTTTCCCCATCAAGCGAAATTCTTGCGTCGCAAAATGAAAAATTCTCTGCCGGCTGATCATCTGACCATCTGACTTCGTTAAAAGCAAAAACCGGATTTATTACCTTAAAATCAAGCGGAGCTATCAATACGTTAATGGTTCCGCGGTGAAGGCCGAGCAAATCAAGGCCTAGTTCAAAAAACTTTGGAACCTGCAGGGCTATCGTCCCCTGCGGATAGCGAGGATCTCCTCCCTGCCCTGAAGCTACCTGATGTCCTTTTACAACCCTGCCTTTTATAACAGCCATACTCTGCAATCTTCCTCTTATTAATCAGAACTTATATCTTACGATAAAATCATAGCGAAAAAATAAACAATCAGATAACAGGCAATATTTATAACTGTCGGCAAATCGCCTGTCAGTATCTTCTCGGGGCTGCCGCCCTGCCCTCTGCACATGACAAGATACATGTAACGTAGAACACCAAAAATCACAAAAGGTACCGTTAAAACCATCAACTCCGCACGAAATCTTTCCCCGGGCACTACTGCCGTTGCATAAATGGCATAGCAGACTATTGTCGCACCCGACATCATGGATATGCAATGATCAAGCATCGGCAAACTGTACTGCGACAACACGGGGCGATGCGTGGCTGCCTTATCTCCAAGTAGTGCCTTCTCTTCCCGACGCTTGCAGATAATTACAAATAACGCTGCCATAAACGTGCAGATAAGCAGCCACGGAGAAGTGTATATTCCGGCGGCAAGCGTACCGGCGTAAACCCGCAGCACAAAACCAACTGCAACGGCAATCAAATATCCTATGACTATATTTTTAAACCAATGTGTGTAAAAAGCCTGTAGAAGGAAATAAGCTGAAATGTTAAGCGCAAACGGTATGCCGAGAAGCATGGAACCGCCTAGAGATACAGCGAGAAAACACAAATATATCAGAACAGCAAGACGTCCGGAAAGTCTGCCCGAGGCAATCGGGCGGTTGCGTTTGAGGGGATGGATACAATCTTTTTCAGCATCATGCAAGTCGTTCATTAAATAGACCGAGCTTGATATCATGCAGAAAAGGACAAATGCAAAAACAGTTTTTAAAAAAACTGCTTTTAAATCGAGTGTATGAGTCCTGTCCCCCAATGCGAAGAAGAAGCCTGACATTACCAGCAGGTTTTTCACCCACTGCCCGGGTCGCAAACTCTCAAGTATAACACTTGCTATATTCTGTTTTCGTGCTTCCATCCCCTGATTTATTCTATTCCGCTACAGCGACAGGCTCCGTTTCAGCAATAGTTCCGTCTGGATTTATTACAGTATCACGTGGTGGATCTTCAATATAAACAGATCTATAAGACACTTTACCGTTCTCATAATGGTAAATTCTGAACGAAGCCTGTCTGCCCCAGAAATTGGCTATAGAGCTGCAGACATACACCGGTATGCCATCATCATTCTGTTGGAGTTCATCCCTGTGGTAATGACCGCAGAAAACTCCCTTCACATTCCCGCTCGCCAGAATTTTGCGCCATGCCTTGCGATTTTCCTCGGGCCAGCCATTGTGTACCTTGTTATTGTAGAAATCTGTTCCATCAGGTGTATGGGTGAAAACAAATATCAGTTTGTCGCCGGCTTTTTTTATTTCCGATTCCAGCCACTTTAACGGATCATATCCCTCGATTACGGGAAGGTCCCGGCGAAGGCACTCTGTGTATAATGCAATGAACACTGCTTCATCTGTCTCGTAAACCTGTCCCAGTTCACCAATATATTTTCTATACATCTCGAGACAGTCTGCATACCGCTTCTCTGGCTCTTTACCAAGATATGATAAATCATGATTTCCGGGTGCGCAAATCAGAGGATATTTTATACCTGCCAGAATATTGGAGATTGCTGCTGCTCGATCTTCCCTGTAAAGCTGATCGCTTGCAAAATCTCCGGTATGTGCAACAACCGTAACTTCAAAAGGCAGATTGTTTATATTGTCAACAGCCTGACGAAATCTGTACTGGTGGATCGGCTTGCCATGATGCGTATCGGAGATTTGCACGAAGGTTATCGGACCATCGACAACTGCAGCCTTCTCTGCACCGGGACCCATGCAACCGGTAATTGTTGCAGAAAGTGCTAAAAGAAAAGCAAATTTACCAAAGAATCTAAAGAAAGTTTTTTTCATAACTATTACCTCTTATTGTAGCCGTATTTTATTATTCCAATATTTTTTCAAGAGTCATGCCCCTTGAACCTTTAAGTAAAACAGTATCGCCGCTTGTTAGAAGTTCCGGTATAATCTGCTTTGCTTCATCTGCCGTTTGAACTCTTGATATTGCAGATTCTGCCATACCGGAAAGAATAGCTGTTGATGCTATCCATTCAGCACGCTTTGCAACAGGAACAAGATAATCAATCCCCGAATCAGCCACCATATGCCCAATATTGCTGTGAAATTCTTCTTCCTTCTCACCCAATTCGAACATATCACCCAGGACAGCAATTTTTCGACCCTGTGTTTTTATCCTGGAAAACGTTTCGACCGCCTTCGCCATGCTCAGCGGACTCGCATTATAAGCATCGTTAATCCAGGCAATACCGTTGCGTTCGATTCTCTCCCATCTCATCGTTGTGCCGGGAGCTGATAAAAACCGTTCTGATATACCCTGCCAATCAACACCAAACTGCCGGGCAGCAGCTATCGCCATTAATGCGTTTAAAATCTGATGCTCACCGGGCACACCGTACCTGATTTCACACGTTTCGCCTTTGGCTTTCTCATAAACAGAAAAACATCCATCTTTGGAAATATTTTTAACAAGCTGATAGTCAGAATTTCTAAAGAGAGAAACAGTTAAGATG
>JAAZFF010000188.1 GCA_012511845.1 Lentisphaerota bacterium | reverse complement strand
GTTTATTAACTGCGACGGTTGCCTGCCTTTGCTTCTTGACGCTTGAGACACCTTGTGTTGGGCATAAAACGTCAGGGCAAGAATTATGGCTCCATACCCGGCGTCCCCGACAAGCATTGCAAAAAAGATTGAAAAGAAAAGAAAGAATGGGATACTGACGTCTGCTTCATTATATCCGGGCGTTATTCCCAGCGATTTAAAAAGAGCAAGAACGGGGCGGAAGATGGCAGGAGGTTCAAGCAGTGTGGGGGGGATTTCATCAGTTTCAGGCTCCCTGAGGACGACACCCCAGTTGTTTTGCTTTGCTGCGGAAACTATTTCTTTTTCCCTTCGTGCATCAATGAAACCCGTCAAGTATGCAACGGTACCGGTTTCAGGCATGTTATCAAATGCAGCAGCGTAATCGTTAGCGTCCTGCCTTTTTCCAATTTCCAGGTTAATATTATCTATTTTGTCGTTAAAAGAAGACAGTATTGCAGCACTTTTTTTTATAGAGTCCAGAACAGTTGCGTATTCTGTTTTTATAGCAGAAAGTCTCTTTCGGGGCATAGCGACGAATGTTGCCTCTTCCGGAATGTCTGTACCGACAGCCACGCCGTACCGTCCTTCTCTCCCTGTTCCCACAATGTAAAGCAGACCGGTTTCAGTATCAGGCAATTGTGATTTTAGTGAGAAAATAAACAACTTTACTTCCAGACCTGATTTAGCGAGCTCCCCGGCTGTTTCCAGATCAAAATCGCCCCAGCCTTCGTATTGAGTAATTTCTCTTAAAAGTTCAAGGCTTTTAGATTTGCTTGTGGCATACTCATTCGCTGCACGATTTATTTCTCCGATAAAAGTGGGGTCATTTTTGTTTATCGAAGTTGATTCTTTTATGGGAAGTTGCTGCCAATCTGCTTTTGGAGCAGCCGTCTTTACCATCAGCAAGGCACGTTTGGCATCCTCGACAGCGTTTCGCGATGCCAGGATTTCTTCAGAGTCCTGAATATGCTCTTCAACATGCATTATCCCCAGACGTGCCAACTCGCTGAGAGCCGTTTTTTTGTCGTTTTCAACGCAGAGAAGCGTTACATGTTTCATGGGAACGATCATGCCATTGCCTCCACAGTTTGTTTATGACCACTGTTTTTATCTCTGCCCTTTGCTATTTTACCTCTTACAACGGCAGAAGTCTGTTCGTCGCCAAGCATGATGCCGATTATGCGAATATTTTCCCTGCATTCAGGTATTTTAACTTTTTCAAAAAGATTGACTCTTTGTGATGTCGTTCTTAATTCCTCTTCAATCAACTCTATCTGACGCTCAAGCACTTTTTTCTCTGCATTTATCCCGATGAGTTTTTCGGCTGCTGCGGCCGCATCATCAACCCATGCAGGAGTAGAAAACAAATCAACTTCTTTTCTATGTGTTTCCACATTTTTAAAAATCGGTATAGATACACCGGCGATGTTGCCTGTATCAACAACAATACGCTTGAATATCACAGGAACCTCCACAGCTTCATCGGCTAATAACCCCAACCATCTTGAAAGCGAGGTGATAATGGATTCCTGCTTTTCAACCAGCTCCTCGACACGTGAGCGCGTAGTGGAGATCTCCATCTGCAATTGTTGTTTTTTCAATTGCAGCATCGGCAGAAATCTCTCATAGCGCGCAAGAGCGTCCTTCTGAGCTTTTAATTCTGTTTTGGTCAGTTTTACTTTAGCCACGATTTTTCAAATCCTGCATTTCGGAGGCTGCCGCATCAATTGCGTTTTCCCACCCAGAATTTCTCAATAATTTCGGTTCTTATTCCTGTTTCGATAGGTTCAAAACAGTCTGCCAATATCTCCCAGCCTAAATCGAGTGCTCGTTCCAGGGGAATGTTCACTGTAAGATCCATCATTTCATTCTCGAATCTGGCTCCATACTTCAGCAGCTTTAAATCCCACTCGCTCATGCGAAAACCCATTGATTGTTTTTCCACAGTGGAACGGTATTGTGAATAAAGCTGGATCATGGTATCCATAATTACTCGATGGTCTTCGCGCGTATTTTTGTTGACATTCTGCTTCAGACGCGACAGGGAGCCGAACGGTTCGATACGACCGTTTCTAAGATAGAACTGACCTTCGGTAATGTAACCGGTGTTGTCCGGTACTGGATGCGTTACATCATCTCCGGGCATAGTTGTGACAGCCAGAATAGTGATAGAGCCTGCGCCCTCAAAGTCTACTGCCTTCTCGTATCGTGAGGCAAGCTGCGAGTATAAGTCTCCCGGATATCCCCTGTTTGAAGGGATTTGCTCCATTGTAATGGCAATTTCCTTTAGGGAGTCTGAAAATGATGTCATGTCGGTAAGAAGGACAAGCACCTTTTTGTTGTCCAGGGCAAATTTCTCTGCAACGGCAAGTGCAAGGTCAGGTATCATCGTACATTCGACAACCGGGTCGGCCGCAGTATGTACGAACATTACAGTTCTCGACAGGGCTCCGCTTTTATCGAGTGTATCGCGGAAGAAAAGATAGTCATCGTATTTCAGCCCCATACCGCCAAGTATTATTATATCCACTTCCGCCTGTAGTGCTATTCTTGCCAGCAGCTCGTTATACGGTTCTCCCGCTTTAGCGAAAATCGGCAGTTTCTGCGATTCAACAAGAGTATTGAAGACATCAATCATGGGGATACCCGTTCGTACCATATTACGCGGTATAATTCTTTTGACGGGGTTTACAGTTGGTCCTCCAATGGGAATCATGTTATCCATCAACGCCGGGGAGTTGTCTCTCGGAGAACCGCCTCCATCAAAGACTCGTCCAAGCAGGTTGTCAGAAAAAGATACTTGCACCGGATGGCCCAGGAACCGTACACGAGCATCTGTAGCTATGCCGCGTGCACCTGAAAACACCTGTAATGAAACGCTGTTGCCGTCAATTTTTATCACCTGTGCCAACGAGTTCTGCCCTCGAGAAGTCACTTCTGCCAGTTCGTAGTAACGCACGCCGTCAGCACGAAGGTTGATAACGCTGCCAGAACTGTTGTCGATTTTATGATAAACCTTGTTCATGTAAGACTTTCCTCAATTTCACCAATACGCAACACACCTCAGAGCCCCGGGGGTGTGAATGCGGAAAACATATCCACTACCATATCATATATGGACAAATCGTAGCAATGAGTTTTTTTTAATGTCACAAATTTGCTGCAAATCGGTACCATTCCGCCGGGTCAGTGATCAGTGGGTAGCCGTTCAGGATCGGAATCGCCATCGGGATCGGGATCGCCCGGGACCCGGGATTTGTCTGACCTGTCTGACCCACCTTGCTCAGTAGGCGGCTACAGACAGGAATGTCAGTGCTACAGTCTACGGCTCATGGGGACATTCGCCCTCCAGCACCAGCAGGCAGAACCCGAGCAGGCGCTCAGGGCTCCCAGGCTTTGTAGCCACGCATCATGCGCTGGAAGATTCAATTTCTTTATGGTAGAGTTACGCGCCTTGATGATAACAAAGTTTTAGAAATAGGATTACGATTAAAATGTCTGGTGAATACGCAATAAGTCTCGTCAATATGACGAAGCAACACGAGAGCAAGACTATTCTTGAGGATGTTAACCTGTCTTTTTTTCATGGAGCGCATATTGGTGTGATAGGTGCAAACGGGTCAGGAAAGTCAACATTGTTGCGCATAATGGCAGGGCTTGATACTGATTTTATGGGTCAGTGCATTGTGGCAAAAAATACAAAGATAGGATACTTGCCGCAGGAGCCGGTTCTTGATGAGACAAAAACTGTTGCAGAATGCGTAGCGGAGGGTGTTGCGGACTCCCAGGCTCTGCTCGACAGGTACGATGAAATCTGCGGAATGCTCGGCGATGAAATGTCTGACGAAGAAATGGATAAACTCAATTCCGAGCTTGGACGTCTTCAGGATGTCATAGACGCCAATGATTTATGGAATCTTGATCATCACGTGGAATTGGCAATGGAAGCCCTGCGCCTGCCTCCGGCAGATGCTTCCGTAAAACCTCTCTCGGGAGGAGAGTTGCGGCGTGTGGCTCTTTGTCGTCTGCTGCTGTCGAATCCCGACATAATGCTTCTTGACGAACCCACCAACCACCTCGATGCAGAATCTGTGGCATGGCTTGAGACTTATCTGAAAAACTTTAAAGGCTCACTGATTGTAGTAACGCATGATCGTTACTTTCTGAGCAATGTTACAGAGTGGATTCTGGAACTCGACAGCGGAAGAATTTTCCCGTATAAGGGCAACTACGAAGCCTGGCTTGAGCAAAAGCAGACAATGCTGATGCGCGAACAGAGACAAGCGGAATCAAGGAGAAAACTGATAGAAAATGAACTTGCCTGGGTTCGCACAAATCCGGCAGGGCGTCATGCAAAAAGCAGGGACAGAATCAAGCGGTATGAAGAACTTGTGTCGCAGGAGATAAGTACACGTGAGGATGATCTCAGTATCCAGATCCCGCCGGGCCGTCGCCTTGGAGATCTTGTTGTACGCGCAAAAGACGTTTCAATGGGGTTTGGTGACAAGCTGCTTTTTGAACATCTCGAATTTGATCTTCCCCGTGGAGGCATTGTTGGTGTAATCGGGGGAAACGGCGCAGGAAAGACAACTTTGTTTAAACTTATAACGGAAGAGCTTCAGCCAATCGGCGGCACTTTTGAAGTCGGTCCCACAGTCGATCTTTCTTACGTAAACCAGCTCCGTGATTCCCTGAATGATGACTCTACAGTTTACGAAGAGATTACAGGTGGCAACGAGTACGTAAGTCTGGCAGGCAAGCAGATGATGAACGGTCGGGCGTACTGCAGCCGGTTCAATTTCAGGGGTGCGGACCAGCAGAAAAAAGTAGGAGTGCTTTCAGGCGGAGAGCGCAACAGGGTTCATCTTGCCAAATTGTTGCGTTCGGGCGGTAACCTCCTGCTGCTTGATGAGCCGACGATCGACCTCGATGTTGCCACATTGCGTTCACTCGAGGAAGGCATGATGAGCTTCGGCGGTTGTATAATGGTGATAAGCCACGACCGCTATTTTCTCGACAGGGTAGCCACTCACATACTGGCATTTGAAGGCGACAGCAGGGTAACATGGTTCGAAGGCTCATACTCAGAATACCGTGAACATCGGCGCAAGCTGCTGGGTGATGATGCTGATCGCCCCACACGCGTGCGATTTCGTCCGTTAAATATTTAAAATCACTGTTGCGAACAGTACTGCATGTGTTACAATGTAAGTTCTTGTTTCAGCAAAAAGAGTGTTCAAAATTCAGATGTCCCGGAAGCTTCCAGTGCGGCATAATTGCCACTTGCAGCGGGTTCAGAAACGTTTATTAAAGCAATTTAAATCTAAGGAGATATTTACCATGGCAAAAAAGACAAATAAAAAGGAAACTGCAAAAGATCGGGTTGAACAGAATCGTGCCCTTGCTAAAACCCTGAAGGGCGGAGTTATTATGGATGTAACAAATCCAGAGCAGGCTCGAATTGCCGAGGACGCCGGAGCCATAGCAGTGATGGCACTCGAGCGCGTTCCATCAGATATCAGACATGACGGCGGCGTTGCACGTATGAGCGATCCTGAGATGATTATAGGAATCCAGAAGGCTGTATCAATTCCCGTAATGGCAAAGGTCAGGATTGGGCATATTGCAGAGGCGAGGATCATTGAGGCACTTGAAGTAGACTACATAGATGAAAGCGAAGTGCTCACTCCTGCAGATGAGGAATTCCACCTGAACAAACATGATTTTTCTGTTCCTTTTGTATGCGGTGCACGTAATATCGGTGAGGCACTGCGCCGGCTTGGTGAAGGTGCGGCAATGATGAGAACGAAAGGCGAGGCGGGTACCGGTAATATAGTAGAAGCAGTTCGCCACATGCGCTCTGTAATGTCTTCGATAAGACAACTTAAAAATCTTCCCGAAGAAGAGCTCATGACTTTCGCAAAAGATAATCAGGCTCCATATGAGATTGTAAAACAGATTGCGATCGACGGTTGCCTGCCTGTCGTCAACTTCGCTGCCGGCGGAGTTGCAACACCGGCGGATGCTGCCCTCATGATGCTTTTGGGAGCGGATGGTATTTTTGTTGGATCAGGCATATTCAAGTCTTCGGATCCGGGACGCATGGCAAAGGCTATAGTTAAAGCCACTGCTGCTTATAAAAATCCGAAAGAACTTGCAAAGATCAGCAAGGGGCTTGGAGCGGCAATGAAAGGGCTGGAGATTAGCTCAATAGCTGCCGAAGACCTCATGTCGAACCGCGGCTGAGTTTTTACGATAGCCAGTAGACAGTTTCTATCAGAAGAATAAATTTCTTCACATCGTCTATATGTGTAGAGCCTCCAACAACAAGTTGCAAGTCATATTATGAATGAGTTGATAAGGAAAATATTGGCGGGTCATAATGTGACGGATGCTGAAGCACTTGATGCAATCGACCATAAAGATGAGGATGAGCTTTTTGATGGAGCGCATAAAATAACAGCTATGATGGCTCCTCGCGAGTTTGATTTCTGTTCGATAATAAATGCCAAATCGGGAGCCTGCCCGGAAGACTGCAAATGGTGCTCACAATCAGCTCATTATACCGGTAAAGCTGGCATATACGAGTTTGTGGGTGCAGAAAAATGTCTTGAGCATGCACGTTTCAATGAAGCTCATGGAGTAAGGCGCTTTTCCATAGTGACCTCGGGGCGCAGTCCGGACCCTGCCACCTTCAATGAAATTGTTGAAGCGGTGCGTACCATCAGGGCAGGCAGCGATATAAAAATATGCGCTTCTCTGGGGCTGCTCGGCAGGCAGGAGCTGCAACGCCTTAAAGAGGCAGGTGCAGAGCGTTATCACTGCAACCTGGAGGCGGCGCCTTCGTATTTTTCGGCAGTCTGCACCACTCACACCATAAGCGACAAAGTGGCGACACTCAAGGCGGCGTGTGATGCGGGCATGGAGATTTGCAGCGGCGGAATAATCGGAATGGGGGAAACGAAAGAGCAGAGAGTTGAACTTGCTTTTGCGCTCAGGGAGCTGGGGATAAACTCCATCCCGCTGAATATTTTGCATCCAATAAAGGGAACGCCATTGGAAAATACGCCGATGCTTTCTGAAGATGAAATTTTAAGGACTGTGGCAGTGTTCAGACTCATCCACCCGACAGCGTATTTGCGGTTTGCGGGCGGCAGGGCAAATTTGAGTGATGATGCGGTGCGCAAAGCGTTGTATATTGGTATTAACGCAGCTATTACCGGTGACTTGCTGACAACGGCGGGGGCACTGATTGAAAGCGATAAACGCATGGTTCAGGGTGCCGGGTATTTATGAGGCTTGTTTTGCAGCGATCAACTGCAATGCTGCAGGGATCGCGGGGCGGAAGGGCTCAATTTGCTAAAAAACCGTGTTTGATGGTGCTTGACCTGTTCAATGAAATATAGCACAATGTCGGGATTCATTCAGGCATTTTGTGTGCGTGTAGTGCACTTAACAAATAAAAGAGAATAACAATGAGTAATAAAAAACTTTTGATGGGACTTTTTACTTCACTTATAGCTTTCACCATATTCGGCTGCTCTAAACCGAAAAGTGAAACGATAGCTTCGGATACACAATCGCCGGAGAGCGTTAAGCTGAAAGTCAAAGGTGTGGATGCTTCCAAGTCAGGAAGTGATGTCTCAGTTATGGTAGACAAGGAGCCGGCAGTCATGAAGGCTGAAGTTGATTCCATGGCGGAGATGATTTTTAATGCGAATGCCCATATGATCCCGGAAGACAACGTTGAGATGATCAAAGCTCAAATTCGTCAGTCTGCCATAGAGCAACTTACAATGCAGTACCTGTTGGACAGAGAAGCTAAAAAAGCAGGCATAGAGATATCAGATGAAGAGCGTGACGCCCAGTTTGCATTGATTTCCGGTGGCATGTCGATGGAGAACGCTGCAGAGGAGTCCGGGATGGACGTAGAGAAGTTTGCTGAATTTATGAAGATAAACTTCCGGATTGAGAAATTGCTCGACAGCAAAATAGATAATTTGCCTGATATCACAGATGAAGAACTGAAGGCTCATTTTGACTCAGTTATTGAAATGAATCCTGAGGCAGGGAAGTCACCTGAAACAGTTTCTGCTGCGCACATTCTCGTTATGGTTGATGAAGATACACCTGAAGATATTGCAAAGATAAAGATAGACGATATCTATCAGCAACTGGAAGAGGGAGCTGATTTTGCTGAACTGGCAGAAGAACTTTCTGACTGCCCGAGCGGGCAAAGAGCAGGTGGCAGCCTGGGTATGTTCGGTCGCGGGCAGATGGTCAAGGAATTTGAAGATGCTGCATTTTCTCAGGAAATCGGGATAATCGGCAAGCCTTTCAAATCGTCTTTCGGATACCATATAGTCAGGGTCGATGCTAAAAATGAGGCTGGCGAGGTCAAGTTCGAAGATGTTAAAGACAACTTGAAAATGGGTATGTTGCGCGAGCGCGACAATCAAATCCGCAGCAAATTCATTATGGAAGTCAGAGAAAACTCCCAGATTGAGAATCTTGAAGCCCCCATATTTTCCGAAACTGTAATGAGTATGCCCGATATCGTTTCGGAAGCTGTCGAGATTGCAGAGGAAGCAGTTGAAACAGTTGAAGAAGCGGCTGAAGCGGCAGAAGAGGTCGTAGAGGCAGCAGTTGAAGAAGCGGCAGAAATAGTTGAAGATGTTGCAGAGGTTGCTGAAGAGGCGGAAGAGACTGTTGCCGAAGTGATAGAGGTAGCAGTTGAAACAGTTGAAGAAGCGGCTGAAGAGGCAGAAGAAGAGGCAGCAGAATAAACCTGATTTTGCCGATTATTTCAATGTGCAATTTAACGGGAGGTGCTGATTGGCTTTTTTAATTGTTTATGACGGAAGTGAAGACGGTAATCGTATTGAATTGACCGAGACGAATGAGGTCTTTATCGGAAGATCAGCCGACAGGTCAGACATTGTTATACCTGCCGGTTCGATCTCCGGAAGGCACTGTTTGCTCACTCGCGGCAGTGAACACTTTACAATAAAGGATCTCGATTCTACAAACGGCACATTTGTCAATGATGACAGAGTTGATGATGAGGCGGAAGTTTACCGTAATGATATAATAACACTGGGCAACATCCAGATGGTTATTGGCGGCAATGATGTCCCTGCCAGGGATACATCCGATCTTGTATCAGATGCACCTCCCGCTTTACAGCCCGGCACTGGTTCCCCAATGATCAGGGCAACATCAACGCAGACAATTAAAGTGCTTCCGACCAGTTTTCAAAAGAAAAAGACCGGTAACAAAGCATGGATAGTGCTTATTGTGGTTGCTGTAATCATTGCACTTGGTCTGCTCTGGTATTTAATTCGCATGTAAAACGGTATGACAGGGCGGTGATGGTACGAACTGGCTTGGGTTATGATGTACATCGTCTGGTAATGGGTAGAAAACTTATACTTTGCGGTGTTGAGGTTCCGCATCTTCTCGGGTTACTGGGGCATTCTGATGCAGATGTTGCCACACATGCTCTGATTGATGCATTGCTGGGTGCTATGGCGATGGGCGACATAGGGAAGCTGTTCCCTGATACTGATGAGAAGTGGAAGGATGCGAACAGTGTTGATCTCCTGAAAGATGTAGTTTCCCGTTTACATAGGACAGGTCATGGCGTTGTTAATGTTGATGTGACGATAATGTGCGAAGCTCCAAAGCTGGCAGACTATATTGATGCAATGCGCGAAAAACTGGCAGCAGCCCTCGTTGTTGACAAGAAATTTGTTTCCGTGAAAGCTACAACAATGGAACGACTGGGAGCTGTCGGGCGAGGTGAAGGAATAGCTGCCATGGCAATTGCTTCAGTAAGAAATTAAAACTTTAATTTATAGAATCAGATTATGAAATTTTATAATTCGCTATCAAGAAAAAAAGAGAAATTCAAGTCACTTGTACCCGGCAAGGCTGGGCTTTACACGTGCGGCCCCACTGTTTATGATTTTGCGCATATTGGAAATTTCAGAGCCTATATTTTTGAAGATATTCTCAGGCGTGCACTTGAATATCGCGGTTACGAAGTTACGCAAGTGATGAACTTGACGGATGTTGATGACAAGACAATCCGCGGTGCAAATGAGAATGGTGTTTCGCTTCAGGAATTTACTGAAAAGTACAAGGATTCTTTCTTCAAGGATATTGAAGCGCTTGGAATAGAGCCTGCGGAATACTACCCGGCGGCAACAGACCACATACCTGAAGTTATCTCTCTTGTAGAAAAACTGTTTGAGAAGGGTCTTACGTATAAATCAGACGATGGCTCTGTTTACTTCAGTGTGGCAAAGTTTCCTGAGTATGGCAATTTGGCTCATATTGACAAAGAGGGTTTGCGTGCCGGCGTACGGATTTCGAATGACGAATATGAGAAAGATGCCGTAGGAGATTTTGCTGTATGGAAAGCCTGGGATGAGGATGATGGTAATATTTGGTGGGACTCTCCATGGGGCAGGGGCAGACCCGGCTGGCACATAGAATGTTCAGCGATGTCCATGAAATATCTGGGAGAAAGTTTTGATATCCACACAGGTGGTATCGACAATATGTTCCCTCATCATGAAAACGAAATTGCCCAATCTGAGGGTGCCACGGGAAAACCTTTTGTACACACCTGGCTGCATTGTGCTCACTTGCGTGTAAACGGCGAAAAAATGGCAAAGTCGAAAGGAAACTTTTACACTCTTCGCGATTTGATAGAAAAAGGATATACAGGACGTGAAATCCGGTATGTGCTGATATCGGGTCAATATCGCCAGCCAATCAACTTTACTTTTGATGGACTTGCTGCAGCGCGCTCAGCGTTGTCTAGAATAGATGAGTTTGTACGCCTTGCCAAAGATACTGCCGGAGATACTGAATCAAGCGGCAAGATGCCAGGATGGATTGCTGAAAGCCTTGATGCGTTTGGTGCGGCTCTCGATGATGACTTGAATGTGCCGCTGGCTCTGGCAGCCCTGTTTTCCCTGATAGGAAATGGAAACAGGGCAGCTTCTGCGGGTGAACTTTCCCCTGAAAATGCTGCACATGCTTTGGATGCTCTCCGGAAGATAGACACGGTGCTCAATGTTGTTTTCAGGACAGAAGAAGCTGTTCCCGAGGAGGTGGAAACTCTTCTTGTAAATCGTCAGGAAGCACGACTGGCAAAGAACTGGGCAGAGTCCGACAGAATCCGTGACGAAATTGCCACCCTCGGCTGGATTGTGAAAGACACACCTGACGGGCAAAAACTGAGTCCCAAATAAACGCTGTCCACTGCCCACTGTCCACTGCCCGGCTTGTCGGGCTTCCGGCCTGCCGGACTACCTTATAATAAAAGCGCATGTGGAGGCTTCGGGCACCATCATGGCACTTTCCGTCAAGTGTGCACCTATTGCTTCTTCTGCATTTAGAGCGTCAAAAATTATATGTTTCAGCCGATGATCCGGGCAGGCAGGATAGCCGGGTGCCGGGCGGATGCCCAGGTCATCTCCTCCCCACATTTCCCTTACAGTTTTATTATGAACCCACTCAGCCCCGGCTTCTGCCAGCCTCGTTGCAAGTATTTCAGCAATAAGGGAATGGTAGTCATCCTGTTCTTTAAACAATAGTGCATGAATCGCATCCAGACCGCCTCCGGCGCAGACTGCCTGCATTCCGATCCAGCCGTCTTTACCTTTCAGAGGTATGCGATCAGCAATGCATTCCCCACGCCCGTCAATCTCAAGAGAGCGTGCTACCGTTGCCGGAGTTTCTTTGTCGTCGATTGTTATATATATTGTTTCATTTTCGGAATATGCAGGAAATATTCCGCTAACTCCATGAACAAACAAAGTGGCACCATTTTTAAAGGGTAGTTTTTGCAGAAAATCTTTAGCATCAGATAAAAGAGATTTTGCCTCATCTGTATTCCTTGCAGTTTTTGTTTTAAAACCAAAGGAATGCAGAAACATCTGCCAGTTTATCAGGGGGGACAACTCCTTGAGCGGAATGTTGCGGAAAAGAGTTACATCCGGCTTGATCGGATGTAGGGATTTTGCTGAACTATACGACCCAGATTCTTCAGATTTATCGGAAAGTTTGGCTGAAACCGTTTGCTTGTAAAATTCCTTTGCCCGTGCCCTTGCTTCTTCCAAAGTCAGTTTCGGGCGTAGCGAGTTTTCATATTTTTTTCTCAGTTGCAGTTGTTCGTCTGCTATAGAGACAGCGGCGATATCACGTGCCTTTCCCGGACGCGATAGAGAATTGCAAAGACCGACAGCAGACGACGCATCTGCAGCACAGGCGACTATACCGGAGTAGCAGGGAGCAATATGAACTGCGGTGTGATTTTGGGTAACTGCGGCTCCTCCTACGATGATAGGGATTTGAAGCCCGGCTTTTTCAAATTCAGAAGCAACGTGAATCATCTCAGCGAGTGACGGCGTTATTAAGCCGGATAATCCCACGAGGTCCGCCCTGTCTTCTACTGCATGTTTCAGGATAACATCGGGTTCAACCATAACTCCAAGATCTATAATCTCCCAGCCGTTACACTTTAAAACAGTTGCAACAATATTTTTCCCAATATCGTGTACATCACCTTTTACTGTAGCGAGAATGATTCGTCTTTTTTTTCCATCAGTCTCCGGAGATTCGTCATCGGAAGCTGACAGAAAAGGATCAAGTATTGCTGATGCCTGCTTCATCACTTGCGCACTTTTCAATATCTGGGGTAGAAAAAGCTTCCCTTCGCTGAAGAGAGTCCCTGCTTTCTCAAGACCTTTCATGAGAGGTCCTTCTATGATGGACAAAGCGGCGTTGGACGATGGCATATTGCTTTCGGAAAGTTCCTTCAGAAGTAAATCAATATCGTCTTTTAACGTATAGTGGTTTCCGGAAAATACAGCTTCTTCGAGACGTTCCCGCGGATTTGATTTTAAGTTTTTTTCCTTTTTTCCAGTCTTTTCAGAATTCGTGATTTTTCCATTTTGTTCAGCTGTATCGAGTGCGAGTTGTGCAAGGCGTTCAGCTGCATCAGGTGTACGATCAAGAATCGCATCTTCTACTGTTTTTCGTTCAGCTGCGGGGATCGTGGTATAGGCGATCATCGTAGACGGATTAACTATTGCCATGTCGAGTCCGGCTGCAGCGGCATGGTGCAGGAAAACGGAATGTATCCAGGAACGGAGAGTTTCGTGACCGCGGAATGAAAAGGAAACATTGCTGACGCCGGCACTGACGCGTGCGCCCGGCAGGTTTGATTTTATCCATTCTACTGCCTTTATAAAATCAGCAGCATGCGAGTTGTGTTCTGGGATACCTGTTGCGATAGCAAAAACATTCGGATCGAAAATTATATGTTCTGCCGGGTATCCGCTCGAAGTCAGCAACTTGTAACTGCGCCCTGCAATCTCCTGTCGTCGATCCAATGTGTCTGCCTGCCCCTTTTCATCGAAGCACATTACCACGCATGAAGCCCCCAGAAGCCGGGCTTCCCGGGCTTTTCTAATAAATTCGATTTCCCCGTCCTTCAGACTGATTGAATTTACAATTGCGCGATTTTGCAGACACTTGAGCCCGGTGACAATGGTCGACCAGTCTGACGAATCGATCATGACAGGGATATTCATAAGGGCAGGTTCTGCGGCAATAGTGTTGAGAAATCTTTGCATCACGGATGCTGAGTCAGTCATCGGGTCATCCATGTTGATGTCTATTACGTCTGCCCCGGCTTCAACTTGTTCGCGTGCAACTTCTGTTGCCTCTGAAAGATTGTTTTCCCTGACAAGCCGCAGGAATTTACGGGATCCGGCAACGTTTGTACGTTCTCCTATCTTTAAAAATTTTCGCTTGCCGACCTGTTTCTGTGGAGCGGGCGGTGGCGGATAATCAGCAGCAGCTGCGGCTATCTCCGATATATGTTCAGGGTTGGTTCCACAACATCCTCCAACTATACTCAGTATGTTTTGTTCAAGTATTTTTTCCAGTTCAGCCTTCATTTCTGCCGGCGACTGGGTATAGTTTCCAAAACTGTCGGGAAGTCCCGCATTGGGATGAAGACTTACTCTAACCGGAGAAAAGTCGTGCAGGCGTTTGATTGCGGATGCAAGTTGTGCAGTTCCCAGTCCGCAATTCAGACCTACGGCTAGAAGGTGTGGGGTGTGAGCAATTGCGTCACAGAAATCTTCCGGAGTCTGTCCTGTCAAAAGTCGGGCACCATGCCCTGCAAGGGAAGCGGAAATAATTACGGGAACGTAGTCGCTGCGGGCTTCAAATTCGAGCGACAATGCGTAAACAGCAGCCTTGGCGTTAAGCGAATCGAATACGGTCTCTATCATGAGAGCATCAACTCCGCCGTCCATAAGACCTTGAATTTGGCGTCTGTAGGCGTCTGCCAGCTCATCGAATGTTATTGAGCGTGCAGTGCGGTCTTCTGAGTTTAACGGAATGGATGCTGTTTTTCCCGTCGGACCGATACTGCCGCAAACAAAACGCATGTGATTATTATTTGATGCTTTGTCTGCTTCTTCTTTGGCGATTTGCGCTGCGGCTCTGTTGATGTCGTATACGAGCCCGGCAGTACCGTAGTCTGACTGAGAAATTGCATTGGCGTTAAAGGAATTGGTAGTAATTATATCAGTACCGGCTTTCAGATATTGCCGATGTATTGACGCAATGATTTCCGGTTGGCTCAAGCAGAGGATATCGTTGTTGCCGCTCAATGCCGCAGGATGATTTATGAATATCTCTCCGCGAAATTTCTTCTCGTCCAGGTTTAATCGTTGGAGCATAGTACCCATGGCACCGTCCAGTACCAGTATTTTTTCTGTTATTTTCCTTTCTAGAATTTTCATAAAAAGTTACAGTACGCAAATATTGCCTTTATTCTGCAAGGAGTTTTACCGTTTAGAATCTTCTGTAATATGACGGGGAGTATCCTCCTCCAAATCCAGGGGAGTTAAAGGAAAATTCTACATTTCTGACAAGTTCCTCCGGAATTTCCTTTATGAAGCGTGACTGAATACAATCCATTCTTCCACCTCCGTGCATAAATCGGACTCTGGGTACGAAAAGGTGTAAATTATCTTTTGCTCTTGTAACAGCGACGTAGAAGAGTCGGCGTTCTTCACTGCATGAGAGGTCTTCCAGCAATGCCCTGGATGATGGGAACATTCCTTCCGTGAGCCAGACTACTATGACTACCGGCCATTCAAGCCCTTTTGCCTGATGAATTGTACTGAGCAAAACATGCGGTGTTTCTTCAGAAGTTTGATCTTTTTTATCTTTTTCCCTGTCAACATTTGTCTTTAGCGTTATATTGGCGAGGTATTCGGTTAAATCATAATGCTGTTCGATGTCTGCTACCAGTTCAAAAATATCATCTTTGCGTTCTTCTGCGTTGTCATATTGCTGTGAAAGGTGTTTTATATAGAAAAGATTTATGAATTTATCTACCAGGTCATTGACCGCCTTGATGCTGCGATTGTTTGCAACGAATTCTTCCAGGGCAACATCAACGGCACTCCAGAATGGACGTGCTTTTGCCGGCAGAAACGCAAGAAGGTTTTTTCTATGGTTTTCCTTTTCAACCTCAAAAACTCCTCCCAGCTTTCCCCAGATTCTTTCAACCGTTACGGCTCCGACGCCGGGCAGAAGCTGCAGGACACGCATTAAAGCCAGTTTCTCAACAGGAAAAATAGTAATGCGCAACAGCGCCAGAATATCTTTTATGTGCGCCTGTTCGTAGAAACCAATTCCTGATGTGACTGCAAAAGGAATGTTTGATTTGGTCAATTCCCTGTCGATCTGGCTTGAGTGAAAGTGGGATCTGTACAAAACGGCTATGTCGTCGTATGAATATCCGGCAGATACAGCCTTGCTTATTATTTCAATAACACGAGCAGCTTGTTCCGTGTCAGAATATACACTGTAGACGGTCGGTTTGGCATGCAGGGAAGCTCTTGTTGAACGGAGGGTTTTTTCGAACTGTTTTTTGTTTTGTTTTATGCTTGCGTTTGCAACTTTAAGAATTTCCGGAAGGCTTCTGTAATTCTGTTCCAGTTTTACAATCAGGGTTCCCGGATAACGATCGGGGAAACTCATTATGTTGTCATAATTTGAGCCGCGCCATGAGTAGATGCACTGAAAGTCATCGCCTACAACGGAAACATTTTTGTGAGGACTTCCGAGCGTATCAATGAACTGCGATTGCAGGATATTGGTATCCTGGTATTCGTCGACAAGAATGTGTTGGAAGTGTTCCTGGTAAAAAAGCCGTGCGTCATCGTGTTCCGTAAGAAGCCGCAGGGCATTTACAAGCAAATCATCGAAATCCATACCGTTGTTCTGAATTTTGAGTCTTGCATATTCGTCGGCAACTTTGATTACCTGCTCGAGTGGAATTTCAGTGTCTTCAATTCTGCTTTCAGCATAATCTTCGAATTCCAGACCGCGGTTGGTTGCACCACTTATTAGACTTAGCACAAGTTCTCTTTTCAGGAACTCAGAAGGCTTGAAGCCCAAACCCTTAATGCAGTTGCCCATGAGGGTTCTCTGGTCTTCGGCATCGAAGATTGTAAAGTCGGGCCGGAATCCCAGTTTTGATGCAAATTTGCGCAGAAATCTGTTTGCGACGTGGTGGAAAGTTCCTCCCCAAAGGCCTCTGGTAGCTCCTCCTGTAACGTCTTCAGCTCGTTCCAGCATTTCTCTTGCTGCCCGATTAGTGAAAGTAAGAAGCATAATTGCTTCCGGGGGGATCCCTCGTTCGATAAGGTGAACGACGCGATATACGAGTGTACGTGTTTTACCGGTTCCGGCTGCAGCAAGAATAAGGAGCGGTCCATCAGGTGCTGTGGCAGCCTCAAATTGTTCTTCATTCAATAATGTTGTCAGATCAGTCATTTTTTATCCTCTTTAATTGTCCATATTCTACACGTAAAGCAGGCGAAACAGCAAGAAAGTAAACTTTTGATTGCCATGGTAATGGGTTTTACTATAGAATTAGGCGCATTGACAACGATAAATCCGGCTTTGCGATGTTCGTGTAGCCATTTCGTTGATTTATCAGGTTTTCGGACTGCAAACTAAACTCCAAGAATGACAAAACAAAACAAAAATATTTTAATACGAACAACTGCCATCCTTTCTGTTGCTGCCATATCGGCACTTGCAGCCCTTACAGCTGGTTGTGAGAGCACTGAATTTAAAGAAAATGTATCATGGAACGGCTCCGCGCCGGCACAGGAAGCCAATAATAATCAGGAATCTGAGACAACGACTCCGACAGCCAATGAAGGGGGCGGTGGAGCATCCGGTGTTGGAGATGCAGTTTCGTACGGTTCTTTCAAGTGGAATTTCGGAGGAGTAAAAGGCGGTGGGGCAAGCCAGCAGGGTGTACAAATCTCCGGATTGAGTCTTTCTCCCGGTGGTCTTTCGTTCAAGTATAACACTAACCTTTCCGCATGGGGAATGTCTCACGGGCAGATAGGCGCCCTGGCATGTCTCTTTGTACAAAACAGCTCGGGACAATGGGTCGGCGGCAAGTTTGACTGGATCTCCTCCAGCCGCAATACACGAGATTTCCATAACGTTTATTCAGGTTACAATGGATGGTCGTTAGCCGGTGTTCCCAATCCGTGCAACGCAGCTTTTGTGATTATATCTCCAGACGGCAAAAAGCGCTCCAATGTAATTACGGGAACTTGGAAGCGCTAACGTGGCTTCATCCGGCTTTAAGTGTATTCAGAAAAAAACTATAGCGTTCCAGGAACAATTAAGGGAAACGGGGCGCTATAGCACAGAACTCTCAAAAAAAAGGTTTTACCTGCCTTCATTTTTAGCAACACCCATATTTGCCATGAAAATGGGTAAGCTTTTTGTTAAAACAAGCTTGCATGCGCACCAGCCTGATTTTATGGAAAAGCGCTGGTCTGTTTTCGGCATGTATGTTATGGACTACGTTGAAAAGCTGGGTGGACACATCGAGTTGGATGGGTTTGAGGAAATAAGCAAACTCGGGCGCCCTGCAGTTTGGGTTTCCAACCACATGAGTGCGCTTGAAACGTATATGTTCCCTCCCATCCTCATGTCGTGGCCAGGATTAGCCATAATTTTAAAAGAAGATCTTGCCCATTACCCGTTTTTCGGCAAAGTTGTAAAGGCAATAGATCCCATACGTATACAG
>JAAZFF010000187.1 GCA_012511845.1 Lentisphaerota bacterium | reverse complement strand
TCATGTAGGTGGTCGGCCGCGTGCCAGAAGTCCAGGACAGCGATGGCGTGTTTGAATCGATCAGCAACGATGGGGTGTGCGTCAATTTAGTTTAGCGGTCATGCTGCTGGTTTGTCGGCGGGGATTGCGGAGCGGTATCTCGCGACAAGTGCGCACATCGCGGCTGCGTTTTTTAGACGCCAGTGCATGCCTGCTTGTTTGCATCGGCGAGCGACGACGGTTCGGCAGGTAGCCTCAATGATTCCAGAGCCAATATAGAGACCCTGTTTTCGGTATTCCGGATATTTCATATTCTCTATGCGTTTTGTGAAATAGTTCAGCTCTTTTGTAGCATCCTCGTTGTCCTGAATGGCCTTTCCATATACCCTTTCAAGGTGGGTGATCAAACCGTGTCCACCATAGCGTTTCAGAATCCCTCGCGCTTTCGTGTATATTTTGCGAGAAACCTTCTTTTCCTTCAATGCATAAGCGAGGAAATCGTGGAGATGCTCGCAGGCATGGTAGAAGTCATTTACGAAGATAACTTCTTGTCCTGGGAACGCTTTTTCAACGATCTTGGCGATCCACTCTGCGCCGTCGCCGCAGATCTGTATCCTAAACTTCCCTCCGTATCCTCGGCTGTTGGCGACGCGTCTGAGCATGGCGCCAAACGACTGCGCCTCCTTGTCTGTGGCGATGTACGTCTCTCCCCTAGGATCTCGAACGGGGCGTCCACGGGCGTCCTTCCACCGAAACGTGCCGATGACGCCGACTTTAATTTCACGCGTTCCTGCTGGCTTTCCATTTTTTCCAACCCGTCCTCGTGTGTCTTTTTTCACGCACGGCACGCCCGTCCCGTCAAGCATGATGTAGAGTGTGGGTACGACCGCAATCAGTGCTTGGGTCAAGTGGAATGGCAAAGCCCCAGAGACGACTTGGCGCATCACCTCCAAGTCCTGTTCAAACTCGGCACGTTTTCCGGCAGCATACGCACGCCGCATAAAGGTACTCTCCGACATCACCACGCCAGCCAGATGTCGCAACTTATCAGCCCCTTCCCGAAACGATCCCGAAAACACCGCGACGCGGTTATGTAGCGCGGCTAAGGCCGGAGTCATATCGTCGAGAAGCCGAAGTTCCTCCTTGAATGGGAACGCACTTTGCGCGCCACCCATTCGGGCGAAAGAGCCGTTCTTTATCCTTCGTTGCCCTTTCGCTTTCTCTCGTTCTCTCCTTCGACGATCCTGCCGTGACATCGGTGCTCCAGGATCTGGCGCATGATAGAGGCAAGTAAATTTTACATGTCCCAATACCGTGTCGATTCCAATTTTGCGCGGTGTTCCGCCGCTTTTAGTCCTGCCAATGGCCGAAAGCATCGTCGAGAGTACGCTAATACCGAAACCGCGTATAACGTCAAGAATCAAACGATCAAGCTGAGAGAGATTCTTGTCCGCTTCGTCGAAAATGTCGCGCAGTCGCGCAACGCACGAAACCATCAACGGTGCGAGCGAGACATGTGAAGTGGCGTTTTTTTTTCCCCGTCTACACTGCGAAGCTGCAACTGGGCTAATTTAAATGAGAGTGCACGATGACGCTCAAGTAGTTTCTGACGGCGGGTTCCCTCTATCAAAAGCTTTTTCACCAGATCCACATGCCTGCGCGGAATACGCATCTGCTTTTGCCCGCCGCCTTCTTTCGGATACTGAAGGACCGGGGGCAACTCGTATTCGGAGACGGTTCCATCCTTTTTCGTATATCGCTTGACGCTTTTCTGTAACGAACCCTCCAGGTAAAGGTTGATTTGCGCGAGTTCCACACTGGTTTTATCGAGTTCGTCCACGAGTTGTTGTTGGATAGATTTAGTTTTCATTCTGCTCCTTGGTGTTGTTTAATTTAATTACACCAAATTATACAATGCTTCGACTAAAAAAGAAAGTGCGAATTGCAAAAACTCCAATGAAATCAGTCGCTTTCTTGGCCTAGACGGATGCAGAATGAAAAAACGTTCAACATTACTGCCAACACATCAACTAAATTGACGCACACCCTATTAAAAGAACTCAGAGAGCAAGGTGCAAAACATGAACCCCAGCAATTCAGCAATTCAGCAATTCAAATGATGGCTTTTTTAAAAAATAGACGACACGGAGGTCATCCCTCCATCATGTCGGATCGAGCGTTTTTTGGGAAGTAGAGGGTTGGGCTCCGTCCCGACCGTAGACGCTGTGGTCATAAGTAGAAGTGCTGCATGAACCTAACATAATCGGGTGTGCGTCAATTCGCCATCGAGGGGATCGGGGTGGGATGAAGGAACACGAGTCGTGCGGTGCCAAAAAATCCGCCCCTCGGAACCCGAGGGGCGGATTGTCTATTAAAATGGTGGAGGACACGGAGCCTTACCCCAATTCGTTCTCCAAACCAAAATACATCCGCAAACCCTGTTTATTCAACATCTTACCACACATCAAATCACTTTAACCTGCGGGACTCCGAGAGAAATTTAATTCTCTACATTTTCCCGAAACAGAGAACGGACGTGGGTTCGATTCCCGATTGAATACCCGACGGTGTGTTTTACAACTCATGTCTTAACCAATCCTTCAGCCAGCTCCAACACATCCACGGGCCAAAAGCATTCCGGGCGTGGATGGCGCACTCGGGGATGTCCGGCCTCTGGGCGGCAGTTTTGCAGGCAGTCGAGCCACTGGATCGGAATAGCCTCCCGACCGCACACAGCGCCTAACAGCGCCCCGCAAATGGCCGCATTGGTATCGGTGTCGCCTCCGCGCATGATGGTGTCGACAACACCGGCTTCGAGGCTCGGCGCGTGGAGCAATTGATACAGTGCATTCTGAAAAGCGATCATTACCCAGCCCTGCTGGTGGACATAGCCCGCTGGCGGCTCTTTGGCAGCCTTGTCGATGGTATCCAGTAAAGCTGGTTCAACGGGCATGTCTGCTGCCCACTGTCTGATGTGCTGGTATAGCTCTTTGCGGTCTCATCCGGATTGAATGGCGTGAGCAATCCCCATGGCAAACAGCGCGTTGGCCTGCTGGCAGATCGGGTTGGGATGTGTGAGAGCCGCATCCTGCGTGGCCCATTCAGCCACCTGATTCAGTTCAAATCCGGCTCCGAAAATCCCGAGTGGACTGATCCGCATCATAGCTCCATTGGCCTGACTGTCCGGGTTTGGATTACCACGCAGCCCGGCCGAAATGGTCATGCCGCAATCAAACGGATCGGAACTCAGCCAATATTGATATTCCTTACGCGCCGCCTCCGGATCATACGAACCGGTTTTCACCAGCATCCGGGCAAGGAGCAGAGCCATCTCGGAATCATCTGTTGGCTGACCGGCAATGGTATTCCATGTACCGCCATCCGCCAGCTCTCGAACTCCATCAGGATAGCTCCGTCGGATCTCATCCGGGGACTGAAACTCGACCAGACTTCCCAGCGCATCACCGGCAAGCTGGCCCAGCAGGCATCCTTGGGCTCTGGATCGTTTAGTTTCCAAGTTTACGTCTTTCCTCTCGTGCTATTTCTGCAATTCCGTCAAGGGCCTCGTCGTCAAGATCGAGATCCACAAGCTCGCTGCGGAGC
>JAAZFF010000186.1 GCA_012511845.1 Lentisphaerota bacterium | reverse complement strand
GTTCTGCAGCAATTGAAGTGATTGCTCTTGTTCTATAGTTGGGGTATTTAACAGCGAGCCAGGCACTTTTAGCAACATCACCCCCGGTGGATCCCGGGCTGACAACATTAAAAAAATGTCCGGAAGCGTACAGGTGAAGAGTCTCGGGAAAAGTAATGGGTAATTTCAAGGCACGAATAAGAATAAACCAGCGTACAATTCCGCATAAAAGAGATATGCAGAATAAAACAACTCCAAGCAGCAGATACCCGATATGCTTCCCGGCAGATTTCAAAAGTTCAACCAGTTCGGAAATATTGCCGGATCTGTGTATTAAAAATGCAAACAGTATTCCGGAAAGACACACTGCCAGAATAGAAAAAATCGTTCTGTAATTTGTTTTTATAAATGATTTTTTCAAAATATACTCGAGTTGAGCTGTGATATGTTACGGTAATTTTCCGCTGACAGTTATAATAGCAGGGAGATAGCAAGGTTAAACAGGTTGAAAGCCGCATGCATCGCGGTAACGAGCAAAATGGAGCCGGAGCTGATGTGTGCTACAGTAAAAACTACTCCCACAAAAAACAGGGTGGGGGCAGCAGGCAAATGCATGTGAAGAAGAGAAAAGAAAAGTGCTGAAGAAACAACTGAAAATACTTTGCTGTGGCAGTGTCCCAACACTGACACAAGAATGCCCCGGTACATTACCTCTTCTGCAAATGGTGCGATTGTTACAATTATTACAGATGCTGTAATTGAAATCCACAGCGGAGTAGATTTATTGAAAATAGACAGCATTATGGTCTGGGCTTCCGGAGTGTGAGTGAAGTATTTTGTATACATTACGCCCACCAGATAAGTCAGTGGCAAAGCAGAGACAGCAATAAAAATGCCGAAAACAAAACCCTTGGCCACTTCAGATAACGGGCTTGTTATACCTAGCAGGCTTCGAAGGGTAAAACCTGTTTCAATGTGTTTCTTAAACAAAAACATCAGTGCAACAGCTACCGGCATACATAGTGAGATTATATTTGAAAATCCGAGCTTCAAACTTTGATTCGTATCAGCAAGTGTACCGAGAATATTGCCAAGTATACCTCCTGACATCATTAATAAAGTTATGAATACGACAAAAATAGCATCTGCCTCGGTCCAGACGCTGGCAGTTCTATTTTCTGCATGAGGTTTCATCGGCGTATATGTAAAGAACGTGTGAACGGAATAGCCACTCGCATTTCCGGGCGCTTTTGGAAAATTATATCAAGCGCCCAGAATCGTCTTAAAACATGAAGCGGCAAGGTCATCAAGGCACTTATAAACGGCGCTGAAACCATCAGCAATACAGTCATTTGTACATTTGTTCCAAACAATATTCCTATAAAGAAAATTGAAAACACGAAGATTGAAATTCCTGCGAGCAAAACGAGCAAGTATCTTGTTATCCAAAGTCCGGAATATTTCGCAATTGTTTTTAATGCCTGTAAAAACTTCTCACCATGCAGTACTGCATGCGGTGTTACGAAATCATAAACGAATCCGGTTAAAATCCAATCCAAAAGTGGAATAATAAACAGGATTAGCCCATACTTTGTAGATGTTGAATAAAGTATATGTGAACTGGCAGGTAGCTGAGAAATCGTTAAAACAGCTTTAGTGAGTGCAATGCAAAAAAGAACTGCAAATGTAAATTTTATGCTTAAAACTCCACGAAACAGGGTGGACGAAGACTTCTGTGCATCAACCCAGGTTGTCAGGGCAAGTTCATCCGGGAAGTAGATCCGAATAAGCATCATTCCATGACCTCGTGCAGAAATCCATCAGTTTATCGTAACCATAAGGGCATGCAGCAGAACAGCCGTAGCAGGCATCCTAGACCGCGATGTTGTAATTTTGTTGCCGGAACTCGTTTGTTCAGCTCCATCACTATCTTCTGTTGCTTCAAGTCCACTAGCCCAATTTCTTAATGCTATAGCTGTTGTTCGGGCAGCATTTGCTAGAACTTCGACTTTTTGTTCATTTGTGAGTGAATCTTTGCCGGCTTCGGTGCTTTCCGGTTCGCGGGATAATGCGAATATTCCTGTTTGAAAAACTTCATCGAGACCTAACTCCACAAACGGCTGATTTGATTTATCCGTCGAATTAAATGATGATAACCAGGTTACAGGATTAGGTGTGGAAATCATTGTCAACATAACGCATATGGACAGCAACAACCATCGCCTGAAAGAAAAATTTGCAAAAAGCAGGGATTTAGTATTGGACCAGCCCGTTGCAAGTGACTTCAGGCACTTTATTTTGCCAGGTTTTGGTAAAGTACCATCTTTTAGAGTCTGCGGAGAGATAAAAGGAGATCTGAAAATACGGGCGTCCAATCTGGATGCAAGCTCAGGAGGCAGCTTGCTTAGAAGTTCATTTACAGTATATCCAGTAGCTTTTGAGGCATCTACCTCAACTTGTTCGTCCTTTTCCGGTTTGTCAACAGGGACTTCCTTTTCTGAAGGAAAAAGACCCTCGAAGGTAGACGCTTTTCTCCACTCTTTGCCTATTGATGAGGACCATATGTAATCTTCGGTCCCAATAGTTTTTTCATCAACTGCTTTTTTAATTTCGTTCCAGGATACGGGTCCTGTGCGTGTTCCCTTAACAGTGTAATAC
>JAAZFF010000185.1 GCA_012511845.1 Lentisphaerota bacterium | reverse complement strand
TTACCCGGTTAAGGCACTTGATCGCCTCATTATGGCCTTCGTTGTGGCGATTGAGAAAATGGGAGGGGCTGAGACGTTGAGAGATGCGTGGAAGTTGCGTTTGGTTGGCCCTGATCAAGCCGGGCATATGGCCGAACTCATGGCGCTCTGTGATCGTCTCGGCCTTTCCTATTCCACTCCTGAGGGAAAGTATTTTCGACACTCTATCGCAACTGCCTCGAACAACAATTCATCATCTCCGCAGGTGGAATTTGCTGGCCCGAAATTCGGCAAGGACGTCGATGCTGAGTACGCGAACTGTGATGCTCTCGCTCTTGTCTCGCACACCGAGAATTTTGGTGCGACGGTGGTCGATGCGCTGGCGCATGGCAAACCAGTTATTACTTCAACAAAGACCCCCTGGAAGATTGTTGAAGATCATGAGTGTGGTTGGTGGGTTGATAATGACGTCAATGCTCTTGGCGCGGCGGTGTTTCAGCTTCTCAATTGCTCAGCATCTCAACGTCGTGCCATGGGGAAGAACGGATTGCAGCTCGTGAGAGATCGGTTCACTTGGTCAGCCGTGACAAGGAGTATAGAGAGCGCATATGAGAGTGCGACACTTGTTTGCTAGACGAAAGTCACACATGAATCTCATACTGCTTTTGTTTCCCTTTGTCGTTATTGGCATGTCCATGCTGGGCTTCATATTGGGCATTCCAATCACACAGGCACATTTTGTTTTGTTCCTCGCGTTGACGTGTGGCGTTGGTATTCTCGACGTGAAGAAGGAGTCTCGGAAAAAGGCTATGGTGAGGTTTGGGCTCGTTTTAACAACATCAATTGTGCTAGCGGCATTACCGGTGATGTATACGGTTACTGACGGTGCTAGTTGCCATCGGCCGGCTGTGTTCTTGTTGTCAAATGGCTGGAATCCCATTTATCAAGCAGAACATGCGCAAATGCTTGACGTTGCAAACCGTTACTTTGACACTTCGACATTTCATTTTCGAGATCAACATGTGATGTGGATGCCGCGTGGAGCTTGGATATTCGGGGCTGTCCTCTACAAGACTTTTGGGTTTGTCGAAATTCTTGATAGTCTAAACATCTATTTGCTGTTGTGTAGTATCCTTATTGCTTATAATTATTTTCATAGATTTACAGTGTTCTCCAACAGTCTGTGTCTGGGCTTCGCCATGTTGCTGGCGCTTTCTCCTCATGTTGTCGGCTCAGTGTTCGGGGGGTTATGTGACGCGGCTGTTTATGCTTCGCTTGCATGTGGGTTACTATCGTTGGATGCGTATAGGCGTGAAAAAGACAAGGAAGACTTGGCAATTGCCATTATCTCTTTGCCGTTGGCATCCTGCATCAAATTTACAGGGTTGGCGCTGGCCATCGTTTCACCATTAATCTATGCGCTCATGATGCCGAAATGTCGGAAAGCCTGGCTTGCTTTTGTCTCGGTGCTTATTTTGATATTTGCCCTAAACACTTCGCCGTTTATCACAAGCTGGGTCAATCATGGTGGCCCGTTTTATCCGGCGCATTCTTTTCGAACTGGTGAGAAGTTGCCGGATAGTATGACGTTTGATTTTGATTATAAGAACGCTGACGCGGAAAAGATGGGCTATTGGGGGCGTTTCTGCTATGCCTATGTATCGAAAGCCTTAACAAAGGTGTATTATAAAGCGAAATTGCATCAAGCTGAGTTTAATCCTCAATTACTGCTCTTCTCCGAGATTGATGGGTTTGGCTCGACGCATCGTCTCTTATTTGTTCTCAGCTTGATTGCACTTTTCTGGGTGAAAGACAGCGGGATAAGAATACTTGCGTTGTTGTTGACGGTGTCGCTTTTTTTGCAACCAGGGAAATATATGGGGTATTCGCGTTATGTCGCTCCGGTATATATGGTGCCACCGCTTGTGTTGGCGGGGCTTATGATGCGATTTCCGGACAACAAAAAACTTGGTAGTGTTGCATTTCTTTCGGTTCTAATCGCCTATGCATTACCGCAGATGCCAAGGCAAATGTTGTGCTATCCGTATATGTGGCTTATGTCGGTTCAGAACCTTCAGGTCATCGCGGCGTCTTACAAGGATCCTCGGCCAGTGATCCAGACTTCAAGCTATTATGCTGCTGCTGCTTGGGCATTTGACAACCGAAAGGGAGTGAAGATTACAGAGGAAAAACCTGTTTCTAATGGTTGTATGGTATATGGGCCATGTTCGGGTAGATACGGTTATGTAACGACACGTGCCATTCCTGAGTTCAGGGATTACGCCTTTGTACAAGTGATGGATACAAGTGCGATTGTAGATAAGAGCTTTTCGGGCAAGCGACGCGCCGGAATTGAGAAATATTTCCTTAAAGAATTTCTCCCGAAGGAATTACCACTACTTCCTATGCGCCTTTGGCAGACATTTTACTATCGAATCAAACAATTCTTTCGCGTTTGGTCATAGAGGCGAAATCTAAAGTGTTGATGCCCATCATTATTCCGTCGTTGGATCCGGACAAATCCTTGTCCGATTATTGTCGGGCTTTACGAGAACGAACAGATGAATTGATTCTTCTTGTGGATGACGGAAGTGCCGCAAATAATAGAGTCGTTTTTGAAACCTGCAAGGCGAACGTGACGAATCTAGTCGTGTTGCACCATGAGCGGAACTATGGGAAGGGACGAGCCCTTAAGACTGCGTTTGCCTGGCTTCTAGAGAACCGGAAAGACTTTTCGGCGTGTGTGACTGTCGATAGTGATGGCCAGCATCTTGTGCCAGATGTCATGCGGTGTATTGAGGCCAGCAGGAATAACCCGCAAGCACTGGTTCTTGGGTGCCGCGTATTTTCGGGAGACCATGTGCCGTGGAAAAGTTCGTTCGGCAATAACTTGATGACGTTTTGTTTTCTAGCGGTAACGGGTCGGAAGTTTATGGATACTCAGACCGGCTTGCGCGTGATTCCGAAGGTGTTTATTCGGCGACTTCTTAACTTCCCCGGCGATCGTTTCGAGTTTGAAACAGAAATGTTGCTCGGGATGATGGGAGTTCCGCTTGTGCAGGTGCCGATTACGACTGTTTACGAAAACGGGAACAAATCGACACATTTTCGGCCATTGGTTGATTCATGGAAAGTGGTGCGTGTGATCCTAAAGTCGGGGATGAGAAGAATGGGTCTGTTTGTCCTATCTTCTTTGTCGTCGTTTGTCATCGATGTCGGTATTTTTTATTTACTCTATGAAACCGTCTTCAATTCCGAAACTCGCGGACGTCTCTGGTGGGCCATATTCAATGCACGTGGCGTTTCAATGATTTATAATTATCTGATCAATGAGATATTTGTTTTTGAACTACCTTTTGCTGCGGGTGGGCTTCGATCAGAGTTTTTCCGTTTTGTGCGCTATCTTGCATTGGCGGCTGTAGTCTTATTGGGGGCGTATTTTATTACTAAGGGCTTGTGTGCCACACTGCCATCAGTCCCTGTTGTTGTACTTAAAGTCTTGTCAGACCTTGTCATGTTTATTGTTGCGTATCTCGTTCAGCGGGTTTATATTTTCAAACAGGATGGTTGTCTGTAATGAAGAAAATAGGCATCATCACAATCTTCAAGGCCAATAATTACGGCGCTGAGCTGCAAGCTTTTGCACTGCAACGTAAGCTGCAGTTGATGGGGCATGATGTTGAGTTGATCGACTATCCGTTCTACAAGCATAAGTCCCACCGTAGAAGTCGTCTGTCTGCCCCTATATTCGATATCGGCCGCATGAACAGAGTCAAGGAGACGGTCTTTCCAGCCTGGCAGCATATCATCGGTCTGCGACATCGTAGAGCCCTCTTGACAAGGGCGGCTCGGATGGATGACTTCCACAAGAAGTACACATGTCTGTCCGAGAGAACCTATTGCACGCTTGACGCGCTCGTCGCATCGCCCCCAGACTGTAATGTCTATATGGTGGGGAGCGATCAGGTGTGGAATCCCCGGATGTATACCTCCATTGCACCCTATTTTCTTGATTTTGCTCCCGCTGGTAAGCGCCGTGTGGCCTATGCACCAAGCTTTGGTGTGTCATCCTTGCCGGCGTCCGTTCAGGACTATTATGCCAAGCAACTCAACACGTTCGACGCATTGTCCGTCAGAGAACAGCAGGGCAGCACAATTATTCGTGAGTTGACAGGCAGACAAGTGGAACAGGTTCTCGATCCCACGTTGCTGCTGGATGCCAAAATGTGGTCCACCGTTGCCCGAGCGCCCGAGTCGTCGGAGCCCTATGTGCTCGTCTATGAACTGATGTCCAGTTCTACTGCCCTCGCCGTGGCCCGGCGGGTTGCAAAACGGCTCAAGATCCCGCGCGTGCTGCGTGTTTGCGGGACACAGCATAGCCGCCGCGAAGAGGGGATCGAGGATATTCGAGATGCCGGTCCCGCCGAATTTGTGGGTTTGTTCAGCCATGCTGCCTTTGTCATTACGAATTCCTTTCATGGAACGGCCTTTGCGATCAACTATCAAATACCTTTTTATG
>JAAZFF010000184.1 GCA_012511845.1 Lentisphaerota bacterium | reverse complement strand
TGCGTACCCTACAGGCGGGGGCACATCGGAGCCGGGCTTTTGTGCGTGGTCATCTCCCGACCTGCGTGAATGGAAGCCGGAAGGCATGATACTCAAGCTCGCCGATGTTTCCTGGGCAAACGGAGACCCCTGGGCACCCGATATCATTCAGCGCAACGGTCTCTTTTACTTTTACTTCTGCTCGGGAAGCGCCATCGGTGTAGCAGTTTCAGATAATCCTGTCGGACCGTTTCATGACGCATTGTGTAAACCGCTGATACCGTACGAAGAGGATATGTCCTCGATCGATCCCAAAGCGTTCATCGATGATGATGGGCAGGCATACCTGTACTGGGGCGCAACATTCGATGGACGCCTTTTTATGCGTAAACTGAATTCTGATATGATTTCCTTCTCAGGTGAGAAAAAAACAATTTATGAATTTGATGCGCATGCGTACTACCATTGCGAGGGCGCATTTATTTTCAAGCGTGCCGGACTTTATTATTTCATGTGGTCAGAATATAACTGGACGACTCTTCCGAATCTTGAGGAGGATAACAGCTACCGTGTAAATTTTGCTATCGCCTCATCTCCGGAGGGACCGTTTAAGCGGGTTGAATCGCGAGTACCAATCCTGTCTACAGACATGGCGCGGAAGATTATCGGTCCCGGACATAATTCTGTATTTCAAATTTCGGGAACAGATACTTTTATCATTGCTTACCATTATCATCATGGGGATGAGATAAGATTTGCCGCTCTTGACACACTTCAATTCGGATCTGATGGTCTCTTATGGACTCTTAACCCTTCAGAAACAGGAGTGCCCCCAGTTCCATTGTCCTGCGGACTGACGCTTGACGGAACAGGTCCCTTCACTCATGAAGATGCTATTTCATTTAAGGCCGCTTACCCGTCTGTTGCTCATAAACTGCGCCTTGTAGTTAATGGTGAAATAGTCATGGAAGGCTCTCCTTCTCCTTTATTGAACTGGAACAACGCATCTTCCGGTTTCAAAAGAGTTAAACTCGAGGCTGTAAACGGCTCGGGAAGTGTTGCTGTTTCAGTACCACTTGATATTGATATTAACAACTAAACATTACATCTGCATATGAAACAATTCGATCCTGTTCCAACACCGCGCCAACTGGTGTGGCACAAATTAAAATTTTATGGATTTATCCATTTTACAGTAAATACCTTCACGGATCTCGAGTGGGGATATGGTGATGAGCCTGAGTCGATATTCAATCCAACTGAACTGGATTGTCGCCAATGGGCACGCGTGGCGAGCGAGGCTGGAATGCGCGGCTTGATCCTCACTGCCAAACATCACGATGGATTTTGTCTCTGGCCCAGTCCGTATACTGAGCACTCTGTTAAAAACTCCCCGTGGAAAAATGGAAAAGGCAATGTTGTGCGGGAGTTTGTTGACGCTTGCAGGGAATATGATCTTGAAGCCGGATTTTATCTTTCGCCCTGGGACAGGAATCATGCAGAGTACGGCAGCCCTGCGTATGTAGAATATTACCGCAAACAGCTCCTTGAACTTCTGACCGGGTATGGTCCGCTCTTTGAATTCTGGTTCGATGGCGCCAACGGGGGTGATGGCTACTATGGCGGTGCACGGGAAACACGCAAAATTGACGCTACCAGATACTACGATTTCCCTGAACTATGGGATCTCGTTAGAACGCACCAGCCGGGCACGTGCATGTTCAGCGATGCCGGACCTGATATACGCTGGTGCGGCAACGAAGCGGGTGTAATGCCACTGACATCTTGGGCAAAAATTCATGGAGAAGGTTTTGCGCCGGGCAGGGTGGATGCCGCCGATGGTCAGACACGTCTCGGCACCGGAGATCCGGATGGCGAATTCTGGCGCGGTGTGGAGGTTGATATTTCCATGCGTCCGGGCTGGTTCTGGCATGAGTCTGAGCCTCCCCGCTCATTGGAGGAACTAAAAGCCGTATACCATTCGAGTATTGAACGTGGTGGAAATCTGTTGCTTAATCTTGCTCCTGATAATCGGGGGTTAATTCCTGATGCAGATATTGAACGCCTGAGAGAATTCTCGGCTTTCATGAAGGAATGCGAATCTGGCGATGTGGCACATGAGATGGAAGTCGAGGCTGACTCCACAGCCGGTACTGATTGGGCGGCAACAAATCTTGTAGACGGGAGTGAAGAAACAGCCTGGGCAGCGGAAGAAGGTGTGCATAAGGCGCGCATTACTCTTGCATTTCCGGAAGGGAAGGGGCGGCGAATCAATGCCGTGCGTCTTGAGGAGTTTATCGAGCTTGGACAGCGTGTCGAAAGCTTCAAGATCAGCGTGTGTTCCGCCTGGGGGCAGGAAATAGAAATGTACAGGGGCTCAACAGTCGGACCTCTGACGGTTGCCCGCTTCCCCAATGTTCATGCAGAAGCCGTTCATATCGATTTGACTGCCCGCGCCGCACCTGTGCTAAGGCGTGTTGGTGTTCATGTGGTGAAATAAGACGAATATTGCCGGGTAGTGACCGCATTGACCTTATTGACGTTGCTTATCAACTGTTCTCGGACCGCTACGGAGAGCCGTCCCTACCTTCTTGTCAACTGTTTTCCTGCGGTTTGCAGAGTAGGCTCGCTGAGCCTTTGCCCTGCCTTCTCATCAACCCTTGACACAAGCAGGGATGTCCGCTCTACTGTGCTTTTGCGCAGGGTAGGGCGACGCTCTCCGGTGCGCGCCGTTGGCTGAGCGGTTAATGAAAAG
>JAAZFF010000183.1 GCA_012511845.1 Lentisphaerota bacterium | reverse complement strand
TAATTAGCATTGCTAATAGAAGGAAGCAAAATGGAAAAATATTTCTGCAAAATCGGTTTTTGTGTGGTGTTTTCGACGTTTTTTCTGTCTGTTTGCAGCATTTCTTCAAATGCTGAACTCCTGGCATATGAGGGGTTTGACCATGAACCACATGTTTACGGCAGTGTCAGCGGACTTGCCGGAGGTGGAGATTTCCCCGATTTTGGATGGGCAGGCAGTTGGTCGCATGTGTACATACCTAGCAAGAGTGATCAAGCAGGAGAGATTCTTGAAGGAAGCTTGGAATACCCGGGAGTTGTATCTCATGGAAACAAATTGAAATTTACACGCGAAGTTTCACGCAGATTAAAAACAACTGCAGGTGGCACAAATGGTACCGTATGGGTCAGTATGTTTTTTAGACAGAATAGTAAGAAAATAACGAGTGAAATAAAACTTCAGTCGGGGAATGACGACGTACTGAGCATAATATGTCAGGGAAATGGGCAAATTAACCTTGATGGAGTTTCAACCGGTGTAAGTGTAAGTGAAGGAACAAGGTTTTATCTGCTGAGAATTGATTTTGCATCAGAGGGAAATACGGCGTATTTGTGGGTTAATCCGAACCTGCTGTCTGAGCCATCAGCTTCAACTGCTAATGCTACGAAAACATACGAGGAAAACTGGTCCTTTGACAAGTTGTTTTACAAATGCAGGGGAGGAACTTATTTCTTTTATCTAGACGAGATCCGTATAAGCACCACTTTCAAAGATGCTTTACGTTCATCAGGACTGCCACTGGGAACGACTATTTTTGTGAAATAATTTAATTCCTAATATAAAGTTAACTTTAACTTGCAATTTCAGCATACCAAAACATGAAAAAATACATTTGCAAATTACTACTTAAATACAACAATTCCGTCAGACTTATTATTGGTTGTGCTACTGCCATGACATTGTTTTTCGGCATTGAACCGTCAGCAGCACAGGGTGAAAAAGCACCGATCGTCATTTTAAAGATGGATGATCTTACGCAACGCGGTGCGGGCAAGGGTCAGGGCGTATCACGAAACTTCATGGATTTTATTGATGTTCTCAGAAAACATGAAATAAAAGCTTCACTTGGGATAATCGGAAATTCACTGGAGAATTCCACACCTGAGTTTTATGAATGGATTAGAGAAATCAATGAAGAGGGAATAGTTGAATTCTGGAATCATGGACACACACATGCTGAGTATCCGCGCAAAGAGGGGCGCCGTCATACAGAGTTTGCGCGTTCGTCTCTCGAGGAGCAGATTGCAACTCTCAGGAAAACACAGGAGCTTGCCCGCGAAAAACTGGGATTTGATCTCAAGGCCTTCGGCAGTCCGTTCAATCAAGTCGACGGCAACACCTCAAAAGCACTCGATTCTTTTCCGGAAATCACATCGTGGTTTTTCGGTCCGCCCGATTCAGGTGCCGTGCATAGGCGCAGCCTTGAGAGGCGCATGGATCTGGAAACGCCTGTATTGAAGCCAAACAGTGCAAGGCTTATCGAAGATTTCAATCGTTTCGGCAAAGATCTCCAATATATTGTTTTGCAGGGTCATCCAAATAGTTGGGGAGGTAAGGAAAGAGCTGAATTTATTGCGTCTGTGAATTTTTTAAAGGAGCAAGGGTGTGTTTTCATGACGCCATCAGAGTTTTTGAAAGTGGAGCTGGACGCTCCAACGCTGCCTCCCGCGCCGGGAAGACCTGCGCCGTCTCCCAAGCCGGCTACACCGGTAAGAGTTCTGCCTGAGCCGGTTGAGATGGTGCAGTTGCTTAATAACCCCACTCTTGTTGACGAAGATGGAGACGGTTTGCCGGAGGGCTGGTACAGATCCACGGGCAGCCAGGGAGATGTGATTAAATCAGAAGATGGAAAAGAACGCTTTTTACGCATAAATGTTTCGACGGCAGGCGAAAGCGTAATACTTCAGCAATTCTGTTCCCTGCCCGGTGACGGCAAGCCGATCACGGTAGCGGCAAAGGTTCGCTGGAAGGACATACAGCGCGGAGAAAAAGGATACATGTCTGGATGTGTCCAGATGATGTTTGCAGATGACAAGGATAAAAAAGTGGGAGATTTTCTGCCAGTAGAAACTTTTTTGGGAACTTCATCGGACTGGAAAATTGTTGGCGGAACATTTACTCCACCAGAAGGTGCAGGCAAGTTCAGGGTGCAACTTGCTCTTTATTCTGTAAAAAAGGGAGCGCTTGATATTGCGTGGGCAACAGCTGCTGCAGGAGAAAATCCTGCCTTGCCGCTGGCGGAGGAATTTGCCCGCAAGAATGCCGAAACAACTAAACCGCATCAGACTCTTCTAAAGCCCGGTAGCAGCCTGATCGGCACAGGACCGGAATATGGCGGAATAAAAGGCGTCAGCCTTCTGGGAGATGATCCGTTTTCTTTTATCAAGCCTTTTAGAAATACAGATAAGTTCACAGTAACCCGCTTTAATGTCGAGGGAGAGCCTTTTACTGATGCAATACGCATAGCGGTGCATGGAGATGTTCCCGCTGTCTGGGATATACAGCTTCGTGAAAAATGTACAGTGCCGCTTTCAAAAGGTGACGTCCTGCTGCTTACTTACTGGATGCGCGGTATAAAGACGGATGCCGAATATGCTGAGACTTCTCTTTTGAATGCGATGCAGCTCGACAGAACACCCTGGACGAAAATCTCTGAATTCAGACCGAACGCAATGGTGGGTGACGGATGGGTGAAGTATCAGAAAGTGATTGTGTCTCCCGAGTCGATGAATCCATCAGAATACGCTTTTAACTTTCAATTCGGACTTGGCTCCCAGATTTTTGAAATAGGCGGGCTAAGCTTGTACAACTACGGCTCTGAAATTGATCCCTCGCTTTTACCAAGAGAAGAAGCGAAATTGTACGCAGGGCATGAGGCAGACGCACCGTGGCGTCAGGAAGCGCTGGAGCGCATTGAGAAAATCAGAAAAGCTGACATTGATATACAGGTGGTTGACGCTTCCGGAAAACCAGTTGTCGATGTCGACGTGTCTGTAGATATGACGCGCCATTCTTTTGGTTGGGGTACAGCCCTTTATGCATGGATTTTTGCAGGCAACAATGAAAATAGTAGAATTTATAGAGAAAAGTTTCTGGAACTGTTTAATCTCATGGTACCTGAAAATGGTTTGAAATGGCCGCTGTGGGAACAACCGGCTTTTCGGGAAAAAACTATCGAGATGATAGATTGGGCGCGTGAAAATGGTTGTGAAGTTCGTGGGCATACGCTTGTCTGGTCAAGCTTCAGACGCGCTCCTCAACGCATTGCATCACTGCGTTCTGATCCCGAGGCATTGAGAAAAGAGATAGAAAATCACATGGAAGACATTCTTTCCTTTACGAAGGGCAAGATAAAAGCATGGGATGTGATGAATGAGCCGACTACCAACAATGAGTTTATGCAGATTTTAGGCGAAGGAGAACCTGCCAACTGGTTTAAGCTGGCACATAAGCTTGAACCGGACTCGCAGCTTTTCCTGAATGAAAATCAGATACTTGCCGGAACCAAGCTCAGGAGTCTTGAATTGTATCTCGATAAAGTTTTAAGTGGGGGCGGTCCTCTCGGCGGTATCGGTATTCAGGGGCATGTCGGTGTCGGCACAGCAGCTCCTGAAAAAATACTTGGAACATTCGACAGACTGGCACGCTACAATGTTCCTCTTTCAATAACTGAACTTGATATAAACACGCATAATGAAGAACATCAGGCAATGTATCTGCGGGATGTTCTAACAGCGGCTTTCAGTCATCCATCAGTGGACAGTGTTACCTTCTGGGGATTTTGGGATGGGCGGCACTGGATGAACAATACTCCGCTTTTCAGAAAAGACTGGACTGAAAAACCCGGTATGGAAGTTTACCGCAAACTGGTATTAAATGACTGGTGGACAAGAGAAAAACAAAAAACAGATTCTGAAGGACGCATCAAAACATGCGGTTTCCTTGGCAAGTACACGATAACTGTGTATGGTCCTGACGGGAAGAAACAAAGCTTTGATGCAGAACTTGCAAAAGAGGGGATGAGCAGGAAAATTATATATCGGTAATTAAAATGAAAAACTTTTTGCCTCCATCAAACCCTGTTGAAATTCTGCTTGATACTGATATGGCGACGGACTGTGATGACGCGGGTGCGCTCGCTGTTCTCCATACGCTTGCCGGCGCAGGCATGGTGCGAATCAATGCTGTAGTAATAAACAATAATGATATTGCGTCACTTGGTGCGGTATCTGCCATTAACTTCTTTTACGGACGTGGTGATATTCCGGTCGGCATTTATATGGGTACAGAAATAGGAATATCATCAGGAGCCTTCGTTAAGGAACTGGCGCGGGATACCGGGCGTTATGGGCATCCCGATTTCTCGGTCGTCAAACCTGACTCTGCTGTAGATGTTTATCGCAGGATGCTTGCTGCATCAGATGATGGAAAAGTGGTTATAGCAAGTATCGGTCATCTGAATAATCTGCATGAACTGCTGTTTTCAAGACCTGATAAATTCAGCCCGCTTTCAGGTATTGAGCTGATAAAGCGGAAAGTTGCCCACATTGTTGTGATGGGGGGAGATTATCCGGAAG